>CAZOOQ010000015.1:0-15976 GCA_964581485.1 uncultured Candidatus Saccharibacteria bacterium | reverse complement strand
CAAAACGCCCTAAAGGGCGCCCCACTGTGATTACTTTAACTACGGACAGTGGGTACGTTGTCGTGAATGACTCCGACAATCATCCTCTCTCCTTTTGGGTGGAGTGGCTCCCAAGACCCAGGATATTAACCGGCTGTGCCGGAAAACATAGCGGCTATAGCCGCATAAAATAACAGGGGTTTGGGGTGAGAAGTGACCGTCGTCACTTCGCAAGGAAACCTTCCCTTGAAAGCTATGCTTTCATAGGTGAAGTTTCGAGATCACCGGAGGGGATATCTGCACTGACCCGAGAACTGAGAATGAGTCTTTCCTGGTGAAGTGAGGACACGTCCTTTGTTCCTGCTCACCGAACAAGGACTCCGCAACTTCCCAAGAAAGACGAGTTCGAAGTTCCCGGTGGAGGGAAGCCATCCCCAAGCTTTTCGCTTCCTTTTACGCTAAAAGGAAGGCCTTTTGGTTCTTTGGCAAAAAAGAACGGAGGTTTAATATTTTTTGATGAAGAAAAAGAAGGGATTCCACAAAGGCCACTCGCGCGGCTTGCGTTATTCATCTAAGAACTAACAACTATCCCACCCTCCAATTCACCCATCCCCACCTCAATGCTATACTAAACAAGTGAATCCACAACTCATCTACCTCGACCATGCAGCGGCGACGCCGCTCGATCCTCAGGTGCTGGCAGCCATGCAGCCATTTTTTAGTGAGCTATATTTCAATCCCTCGAGCCCCTATGCGCCTGCGGTCGAGGTGCGTCGCACGTACGAGGATGCGCGACACCGACTGGCGGTGGCAATCGGTGGCAAAACCGACGAAATCATCATCACAGCGGGCGCGACCGAGTCGATAAATTTGATGGTGGCGAGTGTAACAGGCCATGTCATCACCAGTGCTGTCGAGCATCCGGCAGTACTCGAGGCGGCGCGTCGCCATCACCACACAATAGTCGGTGTCGATCCGCGGGGTGTCGTCAGTGTCGAAGCTATCCGGCAAGCTATCCAACCCGATACACAACTCGTGAGTATACAGCTGGCAAACAACGAGCTCGGTACGATTCAGCCGCTGCGGGAAGTGGCGGAAGTGGTACGTGCGGAGCGTCAGCGTCGTGCAGATGCAGGTGAGCGAGTGCCTATCTATTTCCACAGTGATGCTTCGCAAGGCGTCGGACAGATAGAGGTGCAAGTAGCGCGCCTCGGTGTCGATGCCTTGACGCTCAATGCCGGCAAGCTCTACGGGCCCAAACAAGTCGGTCTGCTGTGGGTTGCGAGCCATGTGGCGCTTTCGCCGCAAATCGTCGGTGGCGGACAGGAGCGGGGTTTGAGAAGCGGCACCGAAAATGTCGCGGGCACGATTGGGTTTGCGCTGGCGCTCGAGCGAGCCGTGGCACACAGTAGTGGCGAGTCAAAGCGCCTCAAAACTCTCCGTGACCATATGCAATCAGAGCTGCTACAAGCCTTCCCGACAGCGGTCGTCTCTGGCAATCAAAAGAAACGCCTCTCGGGTCATTTGCATATTTCATTTCCGGGGCTCGATGCAGAGCGGTTGCTATTTATGCTCGAGCGCGAAGGCGTGCTGGTCGCGACTGGTAGTGCCTGTGCTGCAAACAAGGGGACGCGTAGCCATGTCTTGACGGCGATTGGCCTCACCCCAGAGGTAGCCGATGGAAGTCTGCGCATCACGCTTGGTAGAGCGACAGACGAGGAGGTGGTCGAGCGAGCGCTTGCTATAATAAAGCATATGGTACAGCAAGAAGCCGAGAGAGTCGCGCGGTGAAGCTAGCAAAAATTGCTATCGGCTTCGTCGTGGTCTTTGGTATATCGGCCTGGCTGATTGGATTGTTTTTGGCGCCAGACGACCTCGGTCGATGCGGTGCGCGACCTGACCCATCCGTCGGAGGATGCTTCACGGCTGATGCTATCGTAGCTGTCAGCGGTGGCGATACCGCCGCACGAGCAGAGGAAGCAATCAAATTGCACCAAAACGGCTGGGCACCGATACTGATTTTTTCGGGTGCAGCTGCCGACAAAACTGGTCCAAGCAACGCCGCGGTCATGAAGCAGCAGGCTATCGACGCGGGCGTCGATCCAAATGTCATCCTGATCGAAGACACCAGTCAAAACACCAGCGAAAATGCGGCCGAGACTGTATCGATATTCAAAGAGCAGCATATCAAATCAGCCATACTGGTGACATCAGCGTATCACGAGCGCCGCGCGGGCCTCGAGTTTCGCAAACGCGCCGCCACTGTCAGTGTGCGCTTGCATCCTGTGGCGAGCGACAAGCACTGGGGCCCATGGTGGTGGTTGACGCCAAACGGCTGGATACTCGCTATCCCCGAAGTCGTCGCATCACTCATCCTTTCGGTAGGTGGCATTATTCGATGACGCACGTCTATGTCGGCATGAGTGGGGGAGTCGATAGCTCGCTCACGGCGGCGCTACTTGTCGAGCAAGGCTACCAGGTGACGGGCGTCTATATGAAAAACTGGAGTCAGGACTTGCCTGGTATGAAGTGCCCCTGGGCGGAGGATTTAGCCGATGCCAAGCGTGTGGCGGTGCAGCTGGGGATTGATTTCAAGGTGTATGATTTTGAGCGCGAGTACAAACAAAAAGTTGTCGACTACATGGTCGACGAATACCAGGCGGGTCGCACGCCAAACCCTGACATCATGTGCAACCAAGAAGTGAAATTCAAACTTTTTCTCGAAGCGGCACTCGAAGATGGCGCCGATATGATTGCGACGGGGCACTATGCGAGAGTGCAGTGCGATGTGCTCGACTGCACAGTTCATCATCACTGCGTGTCTCCTGCTAGCACAGGAGACGGGGTCAGCGGCTCTGACAAACAGTGCCGTCAAGCCCAGCTCATCGTAGCTGCTGACGCAAATAAAGACCAAACCTATTTCCTCTACCGCGTCACCGCCGAAGCCCTCAGCAAGACTCTATTTCCGCTGGGAGGTTATACCAAGTCTGAGGTGCGCGACATGGCGAGCGAGCGAAGTCTCTGGACCGCTGGCAAAAAAGAATCCATGGGCGTATGTTTTGTCGGGAGTGTCGGTATGCGAGAATTCCTCAGCCAGTATGTGCAGACAAGCCCTGGCGACATCATCGATAGGCAGTCTGGCAAAGTAATTGGTCGGCACGACGGTGCGATTTTCTATACACTCGGCCAGCGCCACGGGCTCGACCTCGGCGGCGGATTGCCCTACTACGTGGTCGGCAAAGACATGGCGCGAAACGAAGTCTATGTATCGCAAAATATCGCCGACAACAACCTCGTGCGACAGTCCGCACAAGTACACTCGGTGCACTGGATCGCTGGGCAGCCGCCAGTGGAACGAGAATTTTTGGTACGTCTACGTCACCGTGGGCCACTGATACTTGGCACGTTAAGTGGTGATATGCTGACACTCTCTACGCCCGAGCGCGCCGTCACCGCCGGCCAGTCGGCAGTGCTGTATAGTGGCGAGGTGTGTATGGGTGGCGCGATTATCAGCAGTTTTGACAACTAGTACTTGTCATGTTCATCCCGCTCATGCTATACTGTTCACCAAGAACGGACGTGTGTGATCACCACCTCTCGTACAGGCCGTGTTAGTTAACATGCCTTTTGAGTAAGGGTAAGGGGAATACATGACACAAACATCCAAGACCAACAGCTTTTTTATCAAACACATGCGCTATGTTGGCGTACTAGTAGCATATGTCGCAGCGACGCTGCTTCATACGTTACCAGTCTTTGCTGTACCAGGCACCCCCACCTGGCAGGGGCATATTGGGGTAAAAGGATGCACTGAGAGTCCAGGCTTTGACCCTATATACCTCGCTGTTTCAGGAAGCAAAGTCTATGCTACCGATGAACATGGCCACCGAGTCGCCATCCTCAATACATCAGGGGGCTCTCTCGGTCATTTTGGCACTCAAGGATCTGGCGATGGACAGTTAAGATTCCCTGGTGGTATCGCTCTTGACCCTACTGGCAATATCTACGTAGCCGATCGCGATAACAATCGCATCCAGATCTTCAACCCCGACGGCACTTACAAGAGCAAGTTTGGCACTTCAGGGTTGGGTGACGGCCAGCTCAGCTGGCCTACAGGAGTGGCCCTTGACGCAGCTGGCAATGTTTATGTTGGAGACACCGATAACAATCGCATCCAGATCTTCAACCCCGACGGCACTTACAAAAGCAAGTTTGGCACTTCAGGGTCGGGTGACGGGCAATTAGGCGCGCCGCAGGGTATCGCTCTTGACCCTACTGGCAATATCTACGTAGCCGATCGCGATAACAATCGCATCCAGATCTTCAACCCCGACGGCACTTACAAGAGCAAGTTTGGCACTTCAGGGTTGGGTGACGGCCAGCTCAGCTGGCCTACAGGAGTCGCTATAGACGTGGCGGGCAATATATACGTTTCAGATATGGAGAATGGTCGTATACAAATCTTCAACCCCGACGGGACCTACAAGAGCCAGTTTGGCACGATAGGTTCTAGTGAAGGTCAGTTCAGCGACCATCATGGCATTACTTTTGATGCCGCTGGCAACATATATGTCGCCGACACGCACAATTCTCGCATCCAGATCTTCAACCCCGACGGCACTTACAAAGATCAGATGGCATATACAAACCCCAATCAACCCACCGCTAGCAATTTATGCCTCCCGCACTACACTGCGCTTGATGCGAGCGACAATTTGTATGTGACAGATGGCGTTTGGGGCAATATAAAGCAATATAATCCATCTGGTGGTGTCATTCGTACGATTACTCCAGCTGCTACTGATAATGAAATGAGCATGTACCCCACAGGAGTAGCACTTGACAGCACGGGACATATTTATGTCGCTGTTCTCGGTGCGACTAGCGATATGGGGCAGTTTGCACAAATCAAAATCTTAAACCCTGACGGCAGCTTGAAGAGTCGGTTTGGTGAATATGGCTCTGGCAATGGCCAGCTGAGTGAGCCACAAGGCATCTTCCTCGACACCACCGGCAACATCTACGTAGCAGATAAAGGCAATAACCGCATCCAGATCTTCAACCCCGACGGCACCTACAAAAGCCAGTTTGGCTCCTATGGCTCGGGCAATGGTCAGTTGAGCGGACCCCTCGGCGTTACTCTTGGCCCATCAGGCAACATCTATGTCGCAGACAGCGGCAACAACCGCATCCAGATCTTCAACCCCGACGGCACCTACAAAAGCTAGTTTGGCTTCTACGGCTCAAGTGACGGTCAGTTCGACAATCCTAGAGGCATCTCCGTCGACAGCACCGGCAACATCTATGTCGCAGACAGCTATAATAACCGCATCCAGATCTTCAACCCAGACGGCAACTACCTGAGTCAGTCCGGCTCAGATGGCTACGGCAATGGGCAGCTTAGTGGGCCTCAGGACGTCAGTGTTTCCCCCAACGGTACAATCTATATCACTGATAGTGACAACTCCCGCATCTCCGTCTGGTCGGCCTCCGTCGCCCCCTCAGCTCCTCAGCACCTCACCATCACACCCACTGCGTCTCCTACGAGCATGAACGTTTCATGGCAAGCACCAGCTACTGGCAGTGATGTCACTTCCTATCTACTGCAGTACCGTCCAAAGGGCAGTACTGAGTGGACGACACTCACACTCCCAGGTACTACCCTCAGTACTACCATCACTGGCCTGAGTGCTGGTACCGAATACGAATTCCAAGTCGCTGCTCTCAACGAAGTCGGCACCAGTGCAACTGCTGCCAACACGAGCTCAGTTGTCGCAGCTGCTACACCAGCAAATGTGGTCGAGGCGGTGCTGGCAAGTACCGGGCAAAGCACCTGGTTGCTGATTGGGGTCGCCAGCCTGCTGGTCGCTGGTTCGACAGTAGTGGCAGCGCGTACATTCCGACGCACCGCCCGAAGGTAATTACTGTCGGTTACCTCTACTCGCGCTCCTTCTCGTCGTAATTGTGATGTATGTCACAGCTAGTCCTGCGCCCGCTAGCTATACTAGAAACATCACTAAACAAGGAGGCTACCTATGAGCTTTGTCGATGATGTCAAGAAAAATGTAGATGACGCTGCTGATGCAGTAAAAGACAAGATGAACGACGCGGAGAATAAGTTCCACGAAGAAAAAGGCCGCATGGAAGGTCGAGCCGAAGCAGAGGCAGACCACTGTGACTGCGGCAAAGACGGCTGCACCTGCAAAAAAGACGAGTGCGACTGCTAGTAGCTAGTAGTAGCCCGTGACGAAAAAGACGCATACCACCTGGTGTGCGTCTTTTGTTGTGTTGCCCGTGACAAAAAGCTTGAGCTTTTGTGATAGCCGAGACACACTGGAGGTACTATTGAGCAATACAGGCTGATTATGCGCGGTGGTAGCGACGACGATTCTCGATCTGGCGTTCGGCAGTATCGATAGTGTGTCGCAGAACGGCTGCTTGTCCCACAAGTGGTATCAACCGCTGCCAACGAGGTAGCTCTGCAAGCTCCATGCGCGCCTGATCGGCTGCTTGTGCCGACTCAGAATTGAGCTGCACGACATGATTACGGTCGTGTGATTTCCAGCGGTGTGATAGGTGTGACATAGATAGTGAACAAGTATAGCGCAAACCATGTATCTCGACAAGAGGGTAGTGCATCTGTTGTGATACAATATAACAGATATAGACTGAAGGAATATTACTCGATATGAACACCCAAGAAATCCGTACTGCATATTTGAAATTTTTTGAAGATCGTGGTCATGCCATTGTGCCGCGTGCGCCGCTGGTGCTGCAAGGCGACCCGACGACACTCTTTACTGGTAGTGGTATGCAGCCGATGATTCCGTATTTGCTGGGTGAGGCGCATCCCGAAGGTGTACGACTAGTCGATAGTCAGACGTGCCTGCGTGCGCAAGATATCGATGACATTGGCGACAACCGCCATACGACGTTTTTTGAAATGCTGGGCAACTGGAGTTTGGGCGATTACTTCAAGAAAGAGCAAGTGCCATGGATGTTTGAATTCCTTACTGAAGTCGTCGGGCTCGATCCGAGCAAACTCTATGTGACGTGCTACATGGGCAATGACGAATTCCATATCCCCAAAGACACCGAAGCGGCCGAGCTGTGGGCGGAATTATTTGCACAAAAAGGCCTCAGCAACGGCATGGCCGACATCGGCAGCGAAGAAGCCGGTTATGAGCGCGGCATCAAAGACGGCGAGCGCATCTTTTTCTACGATGGCAGCAAAAACTGGTGGAGCCGCAACGGCAACGAAGCCAATACACCCGTTGGCGATCCATGTGGCCCAGATAGCGAAATGTTTTATCTCTTCGATATTCCGCACAACCCAGAATTTGGCGAGCACTGTCACCCAAACTGTGACTGTGGGCGATTTATGGAAATCGGCAACAATGTCTTTATGGCGTATCAAAAAGTCGCCGAGGGCAAATTTGAACCACTTGCCAAACCAAATATCGACCACGGTTCTGGTCTCGAACGTATCGCTGCGGCCGTGCTCAACGACCCAGATGTCTTCAAAATCAGCCTCATGTGGCCCATCATCGAAAAGCTTCAAACCTTGAGCGGCAAACAATACGAAAGCCATACCGAAAGCATGCGTGTCATCGCCGACCACCTGCGTGCCGCGACATTCCTGGCGGTTGACGGCTGTGCGCCGAGCAACAAAGAGCAGGGGTATGTCATGCGCCGGCTACTACGCCGGGCGATTCGCTATAGTTTCGAGCTAGGGATCGAGCAGAATTTCCTTGAAGAGGTCGTGCCGATTATCGCTGACCTGTACCAAGCAGACTTTCCAGAAGTCAAGGCCAATCGCGATACGGTGATTGCCGTACTCGTAAAGGAAGAAAAAGTGTTTCGACAGACACTGAGGAAGGGCATCAAAGAGCTTGCAAAGCTCTTTGAGAGTCAAGAGGCAGGAGGCAAGAGTCAAGCAAATGCCGGCGAAATCCTCTTCACCCTTTATGATACCTATGGCTTCCCGGTCGAGCTGTCTGTCGAGGAATGTTTCAAACGAGATATCAAGTTGCCAGATGATTGGCGCGAGCAATTTGATGCCAAAATGCAAGAGCAGCGCCAGCGCAGTCAAACTGCCGCCAAAGGTACGTTCAAGGGTGGACTCGGCGGCCAGACACTACAACACCGCAAATACCACACCGCCACGCACCTCATGTATCAGGCGTTGCGGGATGTACTCGGCGATCATGTCATCCAGCGCGGCAGCAATATCACCGAAGAGCGACTGCGCTTCGACTTCAGTCACCCCGAAAAAGTCACTCGTGACCAGCTTGATGCGGTTGAGAGTATTGTGAATGAGCAAATCGCGAAGGATTTACAGATTAGTTTTGCCGAATATCCCACCGAAGAGGCCACTGGGCCACTCGGTGCACTCGGTCAGTTTGGAGATCGCTACGGCGACACGGTAAAGGTCTACAGTATGAAAGACCCAGCCTCAGACCCAGCCGAGCGACCCTACAGCTTCGAAATCTGCGGCGGCCCCCACGTCGACCATACGCACGAACTCATCGACGACGGCAAAGTCTTCAAAATCACCAAAGAAGAAGCCAGCAGCGCCGGCATCCGCCGAATCAAAGCTAATCTCACTTAAAACGCAAGATTTAATAAGAGGCATCTGCGTCGTCAAGGACCTGCAGTAGCTCATCTGGGGCGACAGCTGCAGTCTTTGGCAGGTCAGCACCAAAGAGATAGCAAATATTTGCCAGTGTCACGATCGCATGGGGCACGATGGCGTCACGAGGCGGTTCGTCGTCTGCGATGAGCTTGCCATCGCCGATATCGATCATGCGACTGCCTAATACTTCGAGCGAATATGCCGGCTGTGCGCCGGGGACAGTTGGTTTTGCGACATTGATCTCGACACCGTACTGCATGACGTGGGTTACCATCCCATCTTGGCCGTCCGCAAGGACTTCGACTCGATAGCGCTCGGAAATATCGTTTTTTTCGACGATGAGCTCAACGTCTTGTGGTAGTGAGACGTGAGACGAGATATCGTAGTAACTAGATATGGACGAGACTACAGTTGGTCGGTTGGCGAGAGTCTGGTGAATCAAGCCTGCACTGACTGGGTCGAGGCTTTCGAGCACGATTGAGCGACCTTTTTCGAAGTGATATTTTCGTTCGTGCTGACTGAGAGTGAGATCTACGAGTAGCCGCGCCAACTCTGCTTGACTGACGGGGGTCTGCTCGCCGTTTTCGTCTGTCAGATGATATACGCCTTCTTCGTCACCAGATATGCAAAATGATTTCCTAAAGCTCTCGTCGAGCGATGCTAGGTCGACATCGATGCTCCACTCTACCTTGTCCTGGCAGATATCGAGGGCGACGGAGATGTTCGAAATCGGCACGCCGACCTCTCTGTAGCGATTGATTGCATCGGGCATGTGGAGAGGGCTTTCATAGTCGTAAATGGTATGTTTAGCGGTCACCCTGTATGCGGGGGTTTCAGAGTCGAGAAGGTGTTTGTGGAGTGTTTCGGCAGCATAGTGAAAATCAAGTACCTCAGAGGTATGGACGATTTCTTGTTTGTCTGGATGCGCCAGTTCATTACGGATGCTCATATGTGATTATTATAGCACAAACTCATACAAAAAGCAACAAATTACAACCGTGAGCGGGATTGTTGTATACTGAAACATATGGTTTTTGATAAATTTCTCAAAAAATCTGGCAATGATACGTCAAACTACATCGTCGGACTTGATATCGGTACCGAATACGTCAAAGCTCTCATCGCGCATATCAAGGGCGATGACATCGAGATTGTCGGAGTAGGCAAGGCGCACCAAGCGCTGGGCGACATGCACCAGGGCGCTATCGCAGATATCGCTGGTACAGTACGCAACTGCGAAGCGGCGCTCGCCGAGGCCGAGGAGCAAGCTGGACTCCAGGCAAAAAAAGTCGTCATCGGTATCGCCGGTGAGCTCGTCAAGGGCGTGACCAATACGATTCGCTACCGTCGTCCGCAGCCCGATCGACCGCTCGATGAAACTGAGATGGAGTACATCATCGAGAAGGTCCAAGACCGGGCCGCAACCAAAGCGCAGAAGCAAATCGCACTCGAAACTGGCAACGAAGATGTCGAGGTGAAGCTCGTCAACTCTGCACTCGTGAGTATCCATATCGATGGCTACAAGGTCAGCAACCCGATTGGATTTCAGGGCAAGGATGTCGCCGTGCAGATTTACACAGCATTTGCACCGATGGTGCATATCGGGGCGCTTGAGCGCGTCGCCGATGAGTTGGCACTTGAGCTGATTGCGGTCGCTGCCGAGCCATTTGCGGTCAGTCGTAGTGTGCTTGGTACAGATGCAAATAGTAATTTCACCGCTATCCTCGCCGACGTCGGTGGTGGCACGACTGATATCGCTGTCGTCAATGACGGTGGGGTTGAGGGGACGAAAATGTTTGGTATCGGTGGACGGAGCTTCACAAATACCATCGCAAATGAGATGAATATCAGCTACGAAGACGCCGAAAAACTCAAGGTCAATATCGACGATGACAAAGTCAAAGAGTCAGTCAAAAAAGATGTCGCTGCAGCCTCTGACAAAACTCTCGAAGTCTGGCTCTCAGGCGTAGAGCTCGCGCTGAGCGAGTTTGACTCAGTCGATCATCTCCCTCCGCGTATCCTCTTGTGTGGTGGTGGTGCAAGTCTCAAGCAACTCGTCGATGCGCTTGGTAGTCGCACGTGGTACAAAGAATTGCCGTTTACCAAGCGCCCTACGGTGCAGCACATCAAGCCGAGTGATGTCGTCGGAATTGTTGACCCGAGTGCAAAAGCCGCCGGGCACACCTATATTACTGCCATGGGACTGCTGCGAGTTGGCTATGATACAATGATAGGCACAAGCGATGTCGATTCTATCAAAGAAAAAGTGAATCGGATGCTCAGAATTTAGGGTATGCAAAAAGACGTAATCTATATCGATGTTGAAGACGATATTACTGCCATCATCGGTAAGGTGAAGGCGGCTGAACGTCATATCGTGGCACTCGTCCCGCCAAAGCGCGTCGGGGCGATTCAGAGTGCGGTGAATCTCAAGCTCGTGCACCGGGCTGCAGAGCACGCCGACAAACGCCTGGTGATTATCACCAGCAATGCGGCCTTGATGGCACTGGCCGGTTCGGCTGGCATACCGGTCGCAAAGACGCTACAGAGCAAACCGACCCTAGCAGAGATTCCAGCACTTGATATTGATGACGGTGATGATGTGATTGATGGCAGTGACGCACCGGGCGCGGTAGCGACTGACACTCCCGAAGCCGCAGCTGTCGAGGCGGTTGCAGCCGAGGAGGCATCGGACAGCGCAGCACCAAAGCGCACAACTGTCACCAAGACCGCGACTCTCGGTGCTGCGGCACTTGCTGCCAAAGACAAGGTGAAGGTGCCAAATTTTGACACCTTTCGCAAGAAATTATTTATCGGTATTGCCGCTTTCTTCCTGCTGATTGGACTTCTCGTTTGGGCTCTGCTATTTGCCCCGAAGGCGCAGGTTGTTATCACGGCGCGCACGACCGACGCGGCGCTCAACAGCAAAGTCAGTCTCGCCCCGACAGCCACAACAGACCTAAAAGCCGGCACTATCAAGGCCGAAATCAAGACGACCAAGAAAGACGTGGCTATTCCATTTACTGCCACAGGCAAAAAAGACGTCGGCGAAAAAGCAACCGGCACGGTGAAATTCTCGAAACTCACCCAGATCGACACGACAGTTCCGGCCGGCACCCAAGTTACTCATACGAGTAGTGGGTTGGTGTATGTGACGACAGCTGCTGCGACTATTCCTGCTAGTCAACCGTGCTTCCCGACTTACTGCGCCCAGAGCGTGAGTGTGGCGATTGCTGCCGCCGAAAACGGCACCAAATACAATGGCGCATCGGGCGCAGCTACCGCACCAGGCGTGACTGCCACTATCACCAATGCGACCACTGGCGGCACTGACAAAACAGTGACTGTCGTGCAGCAGAGTGATGTCGACCAAGTGTCTGACTCGGTCCTAAAGAGTGGTGAGGCCGATGCAGCCAAGGCCGATCTCAAGAAGCAATTTGGCGATGGTTTCGTTATCCTCGACAGTACATTTATCTCTGATAGTAGTGCTGTCAAACCGGCACCAGCTGTCGGCGCCGAGTCATCAGATGGCAAAGCAAGCCTAGCTGGGAGCGTAGTGTTCACGATTGTGGCAGTACCAAAGCCTGAGGCGAGCAAATATCTCGATAGCTATTTTGCACAACAAATCGACGGCAAGGCCAATCAAAAGGTCTATGCAAACGGCCTCGGGCAAGTATCATTTACAGATGTTTCCGGCAAGGACGGCACCTACAATGCAAATATCTCGACCAATGGCAAGATCGGTCCAAAAATCGACGAAACAGCCCTCAAAGAATTTACAAAAGGCAAGCGTCTCGGTGAAATCCAGTCCCATATCCAGGCGATCAGTGGGGTCGACAATGTCGATGTAAGATTCTCACCATTCTGGGTGACAAGTGCGCCAAATGACGTCAAGCGTATCACGATTGAGTTCAAAGTAAATGGCGCGTAAAACCTCTCTTCTCGCACTCGATGTGGGCGAGAAGCGAATCGGTGTCGCAATCGCCGATAGCTCAGTCGCGATTGCGATTGCCTACGACACGATTGACGTCGATGGGCAAGAAATCGAGGCAATCAAGGCGATCGTTGACGACGAAGCGGTCGATGTGATTGTTGTCGGCTTTCCGCGCAACCAAGCTGGCGAACCAACCACCCAGAGCGAGTTCGTCGAGCAGTTTAGCGATAGACTGGTCGGCATCGTCGACGAGATTGTGTTTCAGGATGAATCACTGACTAGCGTCAAGGCCGAGGAGCTGTTGAAACGTCAAAATCAGCCGTATGGCAAAGGCGATATCGATGCGCTGGCGGCGAGTCTGATACTACAAGATTATTTGGAGGCGCACCATGGACGGCTTTAAGCGACCACGCCAGCCACAGTCTGCGCCCACTAGGCAACCGATGCCATCGGCTGAGCCGCCGGCCGGCAGTGTAGTAGACGCACAGCTGCCTCAGGCTGTAGAGCCTATCGCACCACTAGACACGAGCATGACAGTGCCACACTCGGATGAGAGCAGGCTTCGCTCGCCCCGACGGTCACGGTTGACGTGGATAATTGCCGGTATCGTGGCGCTCCTACTTGTGGTGGCGTCCGTGGTCGCGTTTTGGTGGTACGAGCAGCAGTTGCAGCCAGTCGACAGTACCAATCATGACCCAGTACGCGTCGAAATCAAGCAAGGCACGTCATTTACCGAAATTACCACGCTGCTCCATGAGCGCGGGTTGATTCGGAGCACGTTTGCATTTGGGCTCTATGCAAAACTACACGGCAGTCCAGGCGTCCAGGCTAGCACGTGTAGTCTCAGCAAGGCTGACGCGGCAGCTGCAATCCTCGACAAGCTCGCAAAAGGCTGCCATGATTTCGTCTCGGTGACATTTTATCCTGGTGCGACTATCGAAAAACCTCTCTACAAACCCCCGAGTGCGACGATTGATCAGGACAAAATGTATATCAAAGGCGTTCTCCTGGCGGCAGGATATGAGGCGAAGGAAATCGACGCGGCGCTCGCCAAGCAGTACACAGGGGAGCTATTTGCTGACAAGCCGAGCGGCACCTCCCTCGAAGGCTATGTCTTTGGCGAGACGTACTTTGTCGACAAAAAAGCTTCGGTAGAGGATATCCTCAAAGATACATTTGCCCACATGACCACTGTCGTCAAGCGCAATGATCTCGTCAGTAAATTCCGTGCCCAGGGGCTGACGCTCTACCAAGGTATCACGATGGCCTCTATCGTGCAGCGAGAGCTCAATTGCGAAGGCAAGCCGACAGAAGAACGCAAGCAGCGTTGCTATGGCTACCAACAGCATATCGCCCAAGTATTTCTAAAGAGGTACAAAGAGGGTATATCCCTCGGTTCTGATGTCACCTTTATCTACGCCGCTGACCAGATGAAAGTCGCGCCGACTGTAAACCTCGAGTCACCGTACAATACACGCAATCGCGTCGGCCTGCCTCCTGGTCCGATAGCCTCACCTGGAGAGCTGGCGCTCAAAGCCGTGGCAAACCCGACCGCTACCGAAGACCTCTATTTCATCGCGGGCGACGACGGTCTGATTTATTTTGCAAAAGACAACGCAGGTCATGTGAGAAATATCAAGCAACACTGTCAGATTTTGTGCAATGAGCTCTAATCTGAGGCGATGCGTCGTGGCGGTCGGCTCTCTGAGCCTATCTGAAGCATAGGTACTAGACAGAGGTGGGGTGAACCGTTTTGCCCCAAAGCATTGACTTTTTTACTACCTTTAGTACAATAAAAAAAGCACATTGACACTGCAAACGCGCATGGTAGGTCACTACCTGCAGTTTGGGTGCGGTAAAATGAACAGTTCAAAGTGCCTACCTTCACAAGTCGTACGAGCGTCGAAATAAGCTTTTTTACGTCAAATATCACATAAATTAAGGTCGACACGCACGCTCTGTCCTACATCGGTAGGAGTAAGACTTAGGGGTAGTCGCGTTTTCAGCAATGAAGTCGCAGGAGTATGATTATTCGTAACCAACCAACAGCTCAAGAACTTTCGCGAGCTTTGACCAATTCAGCCACAACTGACGCACCTCGTCCATCTATTTCCGTCAAGCGACAGAAGCGCAAAAGTTCACTATCGTGGACGAGTCTCGCTTCGTATTTTGGTGTATTTCTCTTGGTATCTTCACTTGTCGCAATCAGCTATCATCCCCCTGTCAAGACACCGCTTGCTACCGCTGGTTCGACTGTTCAGACGGCCGCTCCGGTCGCAACAATCGCCAAAGATACCTCTGTTGATCAGCTGATGGCAACCAATATCGCCGCCGTCGTGTCAGAGAGCGCCGGTATGCCGATTACAAACAACGTCGCGAGCTTGTCGCAGTCACTCACTGTCGAGAGTCTACTCGCACAGACTGATACGAGCACCATCTCAAAGCCCCAGATTGTCCAGGTCGCGGCCGACAGTCGTTCTGAAGTTCAGCACACCGCTGTTGCGGGCGACACAGCGCCAACGCTTGCACAAAAATACGGTGTATCTGCGCAGACAATCAAATGGGCAAACAGCCTCACCTCTGATGCAATCGAGCCAGGCAAAGTGCTGACGATTCCACCAGTTGATGGGATTGTCTACACCGTCAAGGCTGGCGATACTGTAGATTCGATTGCAGGCAAATACAAAGCCGACAAAGACCGCCTGGTAGCGTTTAACGACCTCGAGCTCGTAACTTCGCTTGAGCCTGGCACAAAAGTAACCATCCCTGGTGGTGATCTTCCCGAAAACGAACGTCCAGGCTACGTCGCCCCTCGCGCAACACCAACAGCTCGCGTCAATGCTGGTGTATCGTACGGCAACTACTCGGGCGGCTACGGCACGAGCTGGGTTGGTGGTGCCTCTGGCGGCAACCGCTACGCCTACGGCCAATGCACCTGGTATGCCTATGAGCGCCGTGCGCAGCTCGGCAACCCTGTCGGTGGTATGTGGGGCAATGCAAACACTTGGGCCTATGCTGGCGCAGCCAGTGGCTTCCTCGTCGACGGCAACCCGACACCTGGCGCAATCATGGCAAATGGTGGCGGCTATGGCCACGTGGCAATCGTCGAGAGTGTCAATCCTGGCGTCTCAGTCACTATCAGCGAGATGAATGGCTACCGCTTTGGTGGTGGCTGGAACCGCGTCGGTCACGGGAACATCTCGTGGAGTGAGGCGGTGAGTGGGATGTATAAGTATATCCACTAGAAGATAGTTCTACGTTCTGAGTTCTAAGTTCTAAGGTGAATTGCAAATAGCGAAAAGCCGCGCAAGCGGCTTTTTAAAATCCCTTCTTTTTCTTTCGCCAAAGAAGCAAAAAGCGACTACTTTTGGTGCAAAAGTAGCAAAACAGTTCTTTGTTTCGATCAAAGAACCAAACACGACTTGGGA
>CAZOOQ010000014.1:0-17202 GCA_964581485.1 uncultured Candidatus Saccharibacteria bacterium | reverse complement strand
CCCGAGACCTCATCCTTACCATGGATGCGCTCTACCAACTGAGCTATCGCGGCGTGTATTAAGACTTGTTTTACGTAAAGGTGTGTATATTGCACAAACTGTCGTGCAGTTGGAGGAGCGCTGCGCTATTATTGTTCTACTCGCCTTTGGCTCGGACAGGCAACTGAGCTATCGCGGCGTATATGCAATATGCAACAGAGACGATTATAGCAGATGATACAATTCATGTCAGCACCCTCGTGTGGAGTATAGTTAGATTATTGTATTGAGCCAGGACATCGCTGCGCTCTTGCATTCACTCATGAAAATATGTTAACACATGTTCGGCTTCATTCACTTCACCGAACCTCATCACTTCGTGATGTACGGTTCGAAGCATAGCTCACAACACCAAATCAATATCCCCGTCAAAAGACGGGGATATTGATTTGGTACTGGGGGTAGGATTCGAACCTACGAAGGCGGAGCCAATTGATTTACAGTCAATCGTGTTTGACCACTTCACTACCCCAGCACACCGGTAACGTACTTCATTTTACCTCATAATGAGCGAACTTGCTAGCCTCTATCGACACGGAGTTGCGATTTTTAAGTTCTGGCCATGGTATGAGAAATTTGCGTCCATTGCCGACATAGACGAATAGCAAGTCAAAGTCGGTATCAGAGTACTTTTTTGCACTAAAATATGACTGATTTCCTCCCATAGTGCGCAGTGCCGCTTTATATTTTTGCTCACCATTGTAGTAGCCGGCATATTTTACCTGTACACGGTATAAGTTGCCTTCTAGCTCGACAATCAAGTCATATGGTCGCTTATCACCAATCGGCAGACATACCTCATATCCGTTAGTCATGAAGTAGCTAATTGCGTGGGCAGCCGCATAGTCACCTTTTTCTTTTGGCTTCATAGCATAAGTATAACAGAGTATATTGCTGTTTAATAATTTAATAAAGAATTTTTTAACGAGGCCGCTTCAGGTATATCGCTCGCTATGCTCGCTCCTCCACTCGAAAGGGACACGTGCGAGCATGAGTTTCCTTCTTCGCTTCGCCGAACCCACTTATGCTATGACAAAAGACTTGGCCCTCTTACCTATAAAATGCTCCACGAAAAAAGCCCCTACGAGAGGGACTATTTTCGTGGAGCCGCTTCAGGGATTCGAACCCAGGACCCCCTCTTTACAAAAGAGGTGCTCTAACCAGCTGAGCTAAAGCGGCGCTTCATCAATTATAGCATATTTTTTGCGACGCCAACCCCTACCCTTGCCGAAATTGTGATTTTTGTGTGTCGTGGTCAATGCATGACAGTTCGGGCAAAGTAAAATCAGGTTTTCTTCGGTGTTATTTTCCGAGTTTCCATCGATATGGTCAATTTCTAGAGGTGATTTCTTTGTGGCGGGATTTTCTTCATGCCACCCGCATCTGGCACATTTACTGGCATATTTCTCCCAGACATACCTCACGACATGCTGAGAAAAGTTAAAGGTATTTTTGCCGCGAACTCCAGGCTTATCGCCGGACTTCCATTGCTTTATGTAGCTGATATATTCAAGTTGCTTCTGGCATCTGACAGAGCAGTACTTTTTGGCTGCTGAACCAATTGGCTTTGAGCAGGATAGGCACTGCTTACTCATGAGACAGTCGGTCGAATTTGATAGGAAAGGCATGGTCGATGGCATGCTTGTATATCATCTGTCCTCCCCTATAACCGACAGTAGTAAATTGCGTAGGGTCTTTGTATTCCATCTGGAAGACGTCTATTCCAGGAGTAATAGCTTCTGGCCTCTCGAGTGTAACGTTAAATGCTATATAACACATACATCTCTCGCTCATATCTTCGTATAGTGGAGTCGCATCAGCGAAAGTATAGGTGAACTTACCGGTATACCCAATCTCCTCCTCGAGCTCTCGCGCGAGCCCTTGCTCGATTGTCTCGCCGTGATCGAGCCCACCCCCAGGCAGCTCCCACATGTCGCGTTCGGACTCGGTGACGCACAGTACGTCGCCCGCATCGTTGCGAATCACGGCCTTGACCGACACACGATAAAACGCCTCTGGATATTTACCATACTTAGTCATTGTTTTATCCTATCATAATTATTTGCAAAAATAATCCAAATTTATTTTGGTTATTTTTGTATAGCTAGAGGAGAATGAGCAGCCAGAGAAAATACAGTGTATATTCACTGCGCGATGAGAAAGAACCATCGGTTAGTTCTCATAAGTGTAGCGTTACATCTGTACTTTGCGGACTTGCTGCACCTGACGTACGGGAGGGGTTTTGCTGGCAAGCATTTTGTCGACTCGCTGGCGAAGTTCGACGGCTTTTTCGGGCTGGTTGGTGCGCTCGTACGCGTCGGCCAGGATGTGATAGGACTGGACGCTTGGGTCGATCTCGATGGCTTTTTCGAGCGATACAATCATCAGTGGCATGTTGCCGAGTTTTTCTTGGACTTTGGCGTAGGCAATGTGACGCGAAGCGTGGGCGTCCTCGATGCTCAGAGCTTGCTCAAACGCGAGCGCAGCTTTGTCGTAGTGTCCAGTCTCATAGTAAATAAGACCGACATTGTGGAGACTGCTGGCGCTGGGCTCGAGGCTCTGTGCAATCTCGAAACACTCGATAGCGTCACTATAGGCCTGCTGCTTTGCATAGAGAATGCCGAGACGATTGTAGGCGGTCGCGTTTTTTTCGTCGACACGGAGGATAGTGAGGAGGGCCTTTTCGGCACGGAGGTATTTGCGCTCCTTGAGGGAATCTTGGGCGATGTCCCACAGCTTATCAAGCTTCACCGAGACTTTTTGAGAAAGGTCACTGACTGTTTCGTCGATGGTTTCGCCACGCCAAATAGCCCAGGTACCGAACGCTGCGACGAGGAGTAGGCCAAACATATGTTGTAATTATACCATAGCTAGGTGATGTAAGCGACGAGCTGGAGGCGAATGTTGCCATTGGCGGCGACGCGCTGGTATACGGTAGCGAGACGGTCGGCAGCGGTGATGACAGCAGTGGAGGGCTGCGAATTGATGCTGTGGCGCAAGATGCGCTCGGCGGCGGTGAGCAGCAGTAATGAGCGACCGCGGTCTGACTGGTAGGATTCGATGAGCTTGTATTGCTCGATAAACGTCCCGCGCAGGAACACTTGAGCATCGCGAATCGCCGTACTTTGAGCCGTAAAGTACGACTGGTCGGTCGCCAAACGGGTCAATTCAGCTGCGAGCCCTTCGGCGAGAAATAGCATTTGCGTCGAGTGCCTCGGGTCGGTCACGCCGAGATTGCTGAGTAGTGCCATCGATTGCTCGCGATTGAGCGGCTCGACGCGCAGCTCCTGGACGCGCGAGCGAATGGTTGGCAGTAATTGATGTGGCTTGTGCGCTGTGAGAATGAAATGCGTATTGGGTGCCGGTTCTTCGAGGAGCTTCAGGAGGGCATTTTGGGCTGCGGTATTCATCTGGTCGGCCATATCTATTATGCAGACGCGTCGTGTCTTGCTGACAGTGCTGGCCTGCATGACGAGCTCACGGATTTGCTTGACGCGGATGGCGCCTTTTGGAGAGAGGTCGATACGGCCGTCGCGGTCAGTGGGCTGGATGAGGGCGTAGAGAGAGTCGCTTGCGATATGTCGAGCTGTTGTCGTAAGTCCGCTACCTGCAGGGCCGGTCACGAGAAGTGCGTGCGGTAGCTGTTTGGTATAGATAGCCATCTGCCGCGCGGTTTCGGGACTAGAAGCGAGATTGGTCATCGGTGGCCTCAGGAAATAGCGCAGTGAATTCACTCGGAACAGGCGCGACAAACGTGTGGCGCTGCTCGGGAACAGTCGTAACTTCGAGTTTGTGTGCATGAAGCAGAAGCCGTTCGGCAGGCTTGCCGTAGACGCGGTCGCCGACGATCGGCGTGCCGATATGTGCGAGATGCACACGTAGCTGGTGCGTGCGACCAGTGTGTGGCGATAGCGCGAGGAGCGATGTGTCGCCATGCGAGGCGATCATTTCATAGTCAGTGACGGCTTCTTTACCTTTGGAGTCGGGGCGGAATGTACTTGGCGCATTTGGATTGCGTGCAATTGGTACGTTAATGGTAGCTTCGAGCTGCTTCGGTGTGCCAGCAACGACCGCCAGGTAGGTTTTTTTGGCTTTGCGATTAGCAAATTGTGCTTTGAGCCGCTCGAAACTCTCTGGAGTGCGTGCGCCAATCATGACGCCACTTGTGTCGCGGTCGAGGCGATGGACGATGCCAGGGCGATTTGTATCAAGCCCGACAGTAGTGTAGCCACGAAAGAATTCCGCAACCGTGAACTCATCGTTCATAGCGCCCTTGCTGTGGGTCAAGATACCGGCTGGCTTGTTGATGACGATGACGTCGTCGTCGAGGTAGATGATAGGCAGCTTGTGCTCTGAGTAGTCGGTGCCCTCGGGGATATTCGTCGCAACGCGGTCGGCAGAGCTGATTTCGGTCGAAGCTTTCGTCACGACAGTGTCATTTACCGTCACATACCCTGCTTTGATGTATTTCTGCCAAGTGCTGCGATTGATGTCTGAGTGCCGTTCGGTCAGGAGCTGGTCGAGGCGTTGCTTGCCGTCATTGAGCTTGAAGAGATAGACATCCTTGCCCTTGAACGGCAGCCCGTAGGTATCTATCGGTGTGGTCGGATTTTTGAGTAACTCTCCTGCCGCATCGCTTTTTTCGGTACGGATTTGTTGCATGATATGAGACAGACTATCGTGTGCAGTCTCATCAAGTAGTACGAAGTAGTGCTGGCGGTTAAACCGAAACCGTACTAGTTGATTGGTAGCGTTTGGATGGCTCTGTGCCACTTGGTCGATGTGCCGTGGGACGTGGGTGTCGTTTGCCTCGCCAAAGCGCCTGAGAATCGCGAGTAAATCGCTAGTAGTAATTTTCATTACTTTCTCAGACCAACTGCAGTTTGTGCTCGTAGTAGTGTAGCGTTTGCGGTGCTGCTCATTGACTGCTCACTCGCTTCGAGTTTTGCGAGCAGACGAGCATCGTCGACTGCACCGAGTCGAGACTGGAAGTCTGTGAGAAATGCGACCATCTCATCGGCGACGATTTGCTTGAAGTCGCCATAGCGATCCATGCCGGCGTACTGCTCAGCGACTGCTTGTGGTGAGGTACCGCGCAGAAGTGCGAGGATATCGATGAGATTGCTGATACCAGGCTGTTGCTCTTTATCGTAGTTGACGCTCGCTTTGTCATCGGTGGCGGCACTCATGATTTTTTTGCGGGCTTCCTCGGGCGTGTCACTGAGGAAAATGACACCCTTGCCGGTTTCATCGCTTTTACTCATTTTTTTCGTAGGATCGACGAGGTCTTTGATGCGGAGGCCCTGCTCTTTGCCGAAAAATTCATGCTGCTTCGCGACTGGTTCAGGAACGATAAATAGCTCGCCAAACTTCGCGTTCATACGCTCAGCGATATCACGCGTGATTTCGAGGTGCTGAGTCTGATCATCACCAACTGGCACATAGCTGGTATTGTAGAGCAGGATGTCACTTGCCATCAGGACGGGATAATCAAATAACCCAACGCTGACGCGGTCGTTACTCAGCTTGGCAGACTTATCTTTGTACTGCGTCATGCGCTCCATCTCCCCCATGCCAACGAAGTTATTGAGCAGGACGGTGAGTTCGCTATGCGCAGGGATATAGCTCTGGCGATAGATATGAATCGAATCGTTGTCGAGCGGGAGCCCTGCCGCTACATAGACACGGGCGTTATTCATGATGCTCTCGTGGAGCTGCGAGTGGTCGATAGGTGTCGTAAAGCTAT
The DNA here is from genome assembly GCA_964581485.1 of uncultured Candidatus Saccharibacteria bacterium. Classification (GTDB taxonomy): domain Bacteria; phylum Patescibacteriota; class Saccharimonadia; order Saccharimonadales; family Saccharimonadaceae; genus Saccharimonas. The sequence goes on along the minus strand of CAZOOQ010000014.1, from coordinate 11,417 downwards.
GGAGGTCGGGGATGAACATGTTGATTTCGTACTCGCCGGCGTGGCGCGTGGCCATATCTACTATCGGCAGCATGGCACCAAAATAATTCCCAATATGAAGGTCATTATTTGCACGGAGACCGGTGAGAATAGTTTTTTTACTCATAGCTATGTCCTATTATACCTTAAAAGCAAAATATCCCCTGTATGTTGGGGATATTTTGCAAACGCTTGCCTAGCCCACCGCAGGCACCGTTACTTCTCAGTGGCTTTAGCAGGAAGGTCTATAGGCCATAAAGTCGTCGCCGTAGGCAACGATGCTCTGCATCGGCTTTAGTGGGAGGAGCGAAAAACTTCAATGCCGCCGTCGAAGACAACAGTGCTTCGCGCTGGCTTCAGCGGGAGAGCAAAAAACCAGGATTGACTCCTGGTTTTTTGTGGAGGGCTGGCCCTCTATCGTTTTGAGTACTGCTCGCGCTTACGTGCAGATCGCAAACCGTACTTCTTGCGTTCTTTTTCGCGTGGATCGCGGCGCAATAGTTCGGCTTTTTTGAGTGGGCTACGGAGGTCAGGTGCACCGACAGTGATTGCACGGGCAATCGCAGTCTTGATAGCATCGACTTGACCACTTAGGCCGCCGCCCTTGACCAGGATGCTGACATCAAAGTCAGTTTGCTTGCCAACGACAGCGAGTGGATCGGTAACTTCGGCGAGCATCGTCTTGTTGCCAGACAGATAGTCAGCAGCAGGCTTGCCGTTGATTACGATGACACCCTTGCCTTTGACGAGGCGAGCTGTCGCGGTGGCACTTTTGCGGCGTCCGAGACCGTAGTCGTATTTCTTTGCATCAGCCATATTACTTTACCTCTACTTTCTCTGGTGTTTGCGCAGTGTGCGTGTGCTCAGAGCCAGCAAAGACACGCAGGCGACCCATGCGCTCTGGGCTCAGCTTGTTCTTTGGGAGCATGCCCTTGACGGCCATCTCGATGACGCGTTCTGGGAACTTTTCGCGCACTTCTTTGAGCTGTGCATCCTTGATGCCACCTGGGAAGCCACTGTGACGGTAGTAGATCTTGTCAGTTTCTTTGGCGCCAGTGACAGGTACTTCGGCGGCATTGATAACAATGACGTAGTCTCCACCATCAATGTGTGGGGTGTAGGTGGGCTTGTATTTACCGATGAGGTATTTTGCAATCTCGGTGCTGAGACGACCAAGTGGTGCATCTTTTGCATCGATCAAAATCCAACGGCGTGATACATCAGCGGCTTTTTGTGAAAAAGTTTTCATTACTTAGCCTCCTTTGTTGCAGCTGGTTTCTTGGCAGCTGGCTTCGCAGCCGCTGCTTTTTCAGCCTTTGGTTCATCTTTGAGTTCATCGACAAATTCGATGATCGCCATCTGAGCGCCATCACCGACGCGTAGTCGGGTGCGCTCGACGCGTACATGACCGCTGGTGCGGCCAGTCAGTTGCGGTGCAATCTGGTCGACAAGCTTGAAGGCTGCGACTTGCGTACTGAGGCCAGCGATAACGCGGCGTCGGTTTGCGAGGTCACCCTTCTTTGCTTTGGTGATGAGCTTTTCGATGTAGCGAGTCAACTCTTTTGCCTTTGGCAGAGTCGTCTCGATTCGTTCTTCCATGACAAGGCTGGTGGCGAGACCTTTAATCAGCGCACGGCGCTGGTCGGTTTCGCGTCCAAACTTGCGTCCTTTATATCCGTGTCTGTGCATCAAAAGCCTCCTTTTGATGCAATTGGCAATAAGCAATTGGCAATAAGCAATTGAGAATCGCTCATTGCAGTTTGCCAATTTTTTGCAAATTGCAAATTGTTAATTGCGAATGTTTGCTTCATCTTATAGCTCCAGTTCCGCCAATTTATCTTTGACTTCATCAAGTGCTTTGCTGCCAAAGCCTTTGAGCTCGCGGAGATCCTGTTCGCTGAGCGTGACAAGATCGTGGACTGTACGGATATCATTGTTGACGAGTGCATTTGCAGTACGCGCAGTCAGACCGAGTTCTTCGATTGACGTGCTCAGCTCGCTCTTTTCGTCGTCCGTCTCGGTACCAAGCGCTGGTGCTGATTCGACAGTCGTCGCACCTGCGAGCGCTGTATACTGGTTGACGAGGATCGCAGCAGCTTCTTCGAATGCTTCGCGTGGGCTGACGCTACCGTCAGTTTCGATTGCCAGCTCGAGCTTGTCGAGGTTGGTTTCTTGGCCGACACGAGTCGGGTCAACCTTGAATCGAACGCGAGTGACTGGGCTAAACATCGCGTCGAGTGCGACCATGTCACTGTGGAGACGCTTCTTGCTCGAGGTTTCGATGTCCTGGTAGCCGCGACCTGCATCGACGACGAGGTCGATGATAACCGACTTCTTCGGGTCGTCAATTGTGCAGATGATTTGCTCTGGGTTCATGACTTCTACGTCTGCAGTCGTCTTGATATCAGCAGCAGTGACATCGCCGGCACCTTTTTTCTCGAGGCGGAGCTCGATTGGCTGGTCGCCGTGTACCTTGAGGTTGACGCCTTTGAGGTTGAGCATGATGTCAACAACGTCTTCCTTGACGCCAGGTACGGTCGTGAATTCGTGAGTCGCACCCTCTACGCGAAATGCAACGATTGCACCACCACGGATACTGCTGAGCAGTACGCGGCGAAGGCTGTTGCCAAGGGTATTACCATATCCGGCGTGGAGTGGCTCAATCACGAAAGTAGCAGCGTTGACCCCTGAATCTTTGACAGAGGCGAGCGCTGGGTTGTGAATTACATTAGTCATTTCTTATCTCCTTACCCTTAATTTAGCGTGAGTAGTACTCAACAATTAGCTGCTCATTGATATCTTGTTCGGCTTCTTCGCGCTTCGGAAGACCGGTGACTTCGATTTTCAGTTTCTTGACATCGCCTTTGATCCAGCTGAGTGGGCCTTGGACGGTGTTGCTATGAATATCGTTTATCTGTGCGAAGTAGCCAGACTTGACGCTCTTTGGTCGGACAGTCAACACATCGCCCGCTTTGACGCGGATTGATGGAATGTCGACACGGCGATCGTTGAGCAAGAAGTGGCCGTGGCCAACGAGCTGACGAGCAGCACGGCGGCTGGTTGCAAATCCTGCGCGGTACACAGCGTTGTCGAGGCGAAGCTCGAGGAACTGCAGCAAGTTCTCACCAGAGAGACCTGGCTTGCGGTTTGCTTCGTTCATGAGCTTGGCGAATTGCTTTTCGAGGAGGCCGTACATGCGGCGAACTTTTTGCTTTTCGCGGAGCTGAATCGCATACTGACTTTGCTTACCTTGGCGACCACCAGCGTGCTCACCAGGGATACCGCTCTTGCGAGCCATGATTTTGTGCGCTTTTGGATGGAGCGCGACACCTTCGCGGCGGCTTTGTTTGACAATTGGAGAAGTATCTCGTGCCATTATGCTCTCCTCGCCTTTCGTGGACGGACGCCACCATGAGGCACGCCGGTCACATCTTTGATACTGTTGACGGAAATGTCGAAATTACCGAGTGCGCGAATCGCTGCGTCGCGTCCGAGGCCAACGCCCTTGACGAACACATCGACTGCCGACATGCCGTAGCCAGATTTTGCCAGCTCGGCAGCTTTTTCGGCGGCGACTTGTGATGCATACGCGGTACCTTTTTTGCTTCCGCGGAACCCACATGCGCCAGCGCTACTGCTAGCCAATACATTGCCCTTGCCGTCAGCAAAGGTAACGATGGTGTTGTTGAATGTTGCTTGGATATGCAGCTGACCAGTAGGGACTGATCGGCGCTGCTTCTTCTTGGTTGAAGATGATTTTGCTTCTGCCATACGAGTCCTTTCCTAGGTCTTACTTGCTGCTTTAGGTTGTGAGCCACCAACTGCGACGGCCTTGCCCTTACGAGTTCGTGCATTCGTACGGGTTCGTTGTCCGCGAGTCGGTAGTCCTGCCTTGTGGCGGAGGCCACGGTAGGCATTGATGTCTTTGAGACGTTTGATATTGTTGGTCACCAGGCGTTGCAGGTCGCCCTCAGTGGTATAATCGCGATCGATTATTTCACGGAGCTTCTGCTCTTCAGCCTCGGTGAGATCTTTCACCCGAGTGGTCGGCTCAATTTTTGCCGCCGCAAGGATGGTCGAAGAGTGCTTTGGACCGATGCCGTAAATATACGTCAAAGCGATCTGCACTTGCTTCTCTGCGGGTATGACTACCCCAGAAATTCGAGCCATGCTTAACCCTGCCTTTCGTTAGTTATGAGACAAACTACGTTTTTCTCATCGCGCGATGCAAAAAAATGTGATTTTTTGCTTCGGCTGCTCTTTTCCTGAGTCGCGATGAGAATCATTTAGCCTTGTCTCTGCTTATTCTTAGGTTTTTTCTTGTTGATGACGCGGAGACGGCCTTTGCGCCGAACCAGCTGATCATCAGGGCTGATTTTTTTGACACTCGCACGAACTTTCATGAGCGTACAAACTCCCCTGAGGAAAACCTCATATTAATGGAGAAATCGAATGATATCGGTTCGACTTCGCCTTGTTATTAATCCCTTGCGCGGAAAACGATTCTGCCCTTCGTAAGATCGTAGGGGGTCAACTCGACTTCCACGGTATCGCCTGGTACCAAGCGGATATAATGCTTGCGCATCTTGCCGCTAATGTGAGCGATAATACTCAGGCCGTTCTCCAACTCCACCTTAAACTGGGTATTAGGCAGTGCTTCCACTACCTTGCCTTTCAGTTTAATTACTTCCTTGGTACTTGCCATAGATATACAACTGACTATTATAGCCCAGTCGCATGCAAATGTAAACAGATTTAACAGATATTAATAACCGCGTCTTCCCGCTGGCGTTATTTGATAATTCTATTGTAGCGAATTTCGGCAGCCGGTCAAGTCGTTTTTGGCTCAGAGTCACTATCATCAGAGGTATGACCGGCAGGATGTTCCATAAATACATTGTGGTCGTGGCCGCGAATCCGTGCTGCTGTTGGCCAATTGAAGTACGCGATCGCTCCCGAGCTTGCAATTGCCGCTGCATGTGGTGCCATGAGCGCCCATCCACTCGAGTCTCCGTATTGATAGCTAACAGCCATAGCGGCGGTCTGACCGAGACCTACGGCTGCATCGGTGGCAGCGTGTCGCCAGACATCTCGGTTTGATGATGCGCCACGAGAGGCAGAGCGTGACATACCGAGTGCCACGCCACCGCTAATACTGACACCTGCCAGCGACCAAGCTATTTCTGAGCCAGTGACTTGCTCGTGGTTGGTCGAGAGCTCGTAGACTCCGTAGGCAGTGGTAGCCAGTGCGAGGCCAGAGACGACGCCGAGGATGCGCCGACGCCATGTGTAGGTCTTTTCGAGCAGAGCCTGGGCTTCGGCTGGGTCATCAGTCTCTCTAGCTTGCTGCTCCCATTGGTTGATTTTGTGCGCACCTGCGTAGAGCAAGTTGTCGCTCCCCTCGACGAACTGGCTGCCAAATACGGCTGCGCCTCCGCCGCCCTGGAGCGTTTGCCAGAGACGCACCCCAGCGATGCCAGCATTGACGACAAATGCAGCGGCGATAATCGCGCGCGGTGCAGTTGTTTCGTGGCTATGATGTGAGTGGGGTGGCATGACAAGGAGTGCTGATGCCCACCGTTAGAATTTACTATTTGTAATCGTCGTACGTCACCATGAGGGCGCGTGAGTTGATCTGGCGCAATGTCTCGAGACCGACGGTCACGACGATGAGCAGTCCCGTGCCACCGATCGAGAGGTTGGCGGCATTGATGCCGAGCTTGGCAAAGACATAGTCGATGATAAACGGCATAACGGCAATCAGGCCGAGGGCAATCGAGCCAAACAAGATGAGACGATTCACGGTCTGTCCGAGGTATTTTTCGGTCTGGAGTCCTGGTCGAACTCCCTCGATGAAGCCGCCCTGCTTTTGAAGGTTCTCAGCGATTTCATTGGAGTTGAAGACAATACCAGTATAGAAATACGTAAACGCAATCACTAGCAAGAAATACGCTACCGGATAAATCGCAACGCCCCAGTCGCCGCTCGCAAAACTAGTCGCAGTCGGTGCTTGGAACCATTTGACCAAATCGGCAGCGAGCGCATGGTTGGCATTTGGCATGGCTTTCATGACCTGTCCGACAAAGGCCGGGAGGCTGAGGAATGCCACCGCAAAGATGACCGGGATGACACCAGCAGCAATGAGCTTCACGGGCAAGATGCTCTTGATGCCACCATAACTCGTATTGCCACCGACACGTTTGGCATAGTTGATAGTGATGATACGCTGCGCTTCGTTGATTTTGACAAGGAAATACAATATAAACAAACCAAGTAAGCTGACTCCTAGTATCACATAGAAACTGGTCGGGTTGACGGGTACTTCAAACCAGTTAAAGACATGTAGTTTGCCCTGTGATGTATCGAGAAGTGAGCTAATCATAGTACTAAAGGTCTTTGGCAGCTGGCTGACGATACCGGCAAAGATGAGCAGCGAGATACCATTGCCAATCCCCTGCTCGGTGATGAGCTCACCAATCCACATCAGGAGTATCGAGCCTGCTGTCATCGCCGTGACCGCTACCGCCCACTCGAGCGGACTCGTCGTCACTGTCCCTGCAGTACTACCTGCCAAGACGGATTGACGCAGTATATAGATGAAAGCAATTGATTGTGTGATAGCAAGCGGCACCGAAATCACTCGTGTCCATTGGTTTATCTTGCGGCGGCCCGACTCTCCATCTTTGTGAAGCTCCTCGAGTTTGGGGATAGCTTTGGTGAGTAGCTGGGTGATGATACTCGCGGTGATAAACGGGCTGAGCCCTACGAGGACAATTGACATCTGTGCAATCGCACCACCGCTCATGAGGTTGAGGAAGCCACCGAAGTCGCTATTGTTGACGACGTTTTCGATGATAGTTTTGAGCTTGGTTGGCTCGGCCAACGGCACGGGGATGTGTGCCAGGAATCGATATGCGATGATGAGTCCGAGCACGATGCCCAGACGCTTCTGCATATCACGGTTTTTTAGTGAACGAAATACGGTGCGCCAATTCATAAAAAAGAAAACCTCTTAGTCAATATTAGTCAATATATGATGCTTGCATTAGTATATCACGGGCAAATACAAAAAGTCGAAATACTAGAGAGGTTCATGGTATATTAAAGCCACAAGCAAATAATACAGGAGAATACATGGACAACCCGCAACCATCCGACCCATCGTCGAGGCCACCTCAACAGCAGCCGCAGCCCGTGCCGCAACAGTCCGTAGTAGCCCCTACTGCCTATGCAGCACCGCCTGCCGGCAAACAGAGTCTCCTGTGGCTGTGGATTTCACTGCCTATCGTCGCACTATTTATCATCGGAGGTGTACTATTCTTTCTCTTTGCTTACCCAGCCATACAGGCTCGTGGCGTTGCAAACTCGTTTATGGATGCCGTCGCAAAAGACGATGATGCAAAGATGAAGCAACTATCAGACTCTGGTCGTGATACGCTCACGCAAAAAGCAACGGCAGGCCTCAAAGGTGCAACCTATTCAATTTCAGACGTAAAAAATAAAGACGACCTTGGGTATGTGGTCAACTTTGATGTCAAAAATTCCGCGAACTTAAAAGACACGACTGTAGTAGTGAAAAAAGGCAAAGTAACGACGTTCAATATCAATACAAAAGGTGGCAGCACTGCAACTGTTGAGACGCCGACAAGCCCTACTGCTGTCGAAACCCCATCGAGGCCATCACAGTGCTTGACTGCAGATATCGTTCGCAAGTCGAGTAGCTCTGGGTACGCACCAAATCCATATAAGGCCTCAGGCTACCAAGGTGGCTTTACGGTATTCTTTGGGGCTGACTCGGCCGAATACGACCCAGAAATCGCTAGTGTGCAAATGGAAGACATCAATACATTTGCTGCCTGGGCAAAGCAGTACCGTGACCGGAAGTTCCATGTCGAGCTGGCCGCAAAGGTCCAAGAGGGATCACTGTCGGCAGCCGGCTCACAGCTCGCTACCTCTCGTGTAAACAAGCTCAAAAAAGACCTCACAGACCGTGGCGTACTAGAGTCAAAAATCACCATCATGCCAAATGTCGCAGAGACTGGTGACTCGGCGTTCAGTCAGTCGGCACGGCGCAATGTAAATCTTTCTATCATCGGCGATTGCTAGCTGCTCTGATATTTCTTAGCAAACAAAACACCCAAGCTATTAGACAGACGACAAGCAAGACCCTCCATATTGTGAAGCTCCTCGAGCTTCGGGGTGGCATTTGTGAGTAGCTGGGTGATGATGCTCGCAATCGCTCTCCACGTCACATACCGAAAGTCGAGCTGGAATCTAAAGCGGTGTATACTATAGCCATAAGTAGCATGCACAAAAAAGGATAGTAATGAATCAGCAGTCCTCTGTGACAGCGTCAGCACAACCGCACGAACCATCAGGAGCGACCGCTGCTATCTCGCAACCTGCTCGCAAGAAAGTCTCGGTGCGAATGAGGATTGCACTGCTCGTCGTAGCACTTATCCTCGGTTGCTTGGGTGTAATCTTCGCAAGTAGCTATGAGCAGCTGCAGGTACGCTCGACAGCATCTGCCTACATGACCGCTATCGAAAAAGGTGATACGACATCTATCACTCGACTCTCGAGTGGTACAACTAGTACTGCTCTTGCACAAAAAACTACTGCAGACCTCAAGGGTGCCAGCTATACCATCACCGGAGTACACAGCACAAGTGATACCGGTTACCGCGTGAGTTTTGAGATCAAGAATTCGCCGACCATCAAAGAAACAACCCTCGCGATTCAGCGTGGCAAAGTCGTGTCCTTCAGTGTCGCACCAAAAATTAGTCTCGATACGCCAAAAACTACAGTCACAGACGCTTGTCTGACAAAGGATATCGTCACCAAGGCCTCGGTCGGAGGCTATGCCTCAGAACCCTATTCTGCGTCTGGGTATCAGATGGGTGTTGTTGCGTTTTTTGAGTCTGATTCGACTAACTACCAAGAGGGCATCGGTGTCGCTGGTTCGAGTGATGTCGTGAAGCTGGCGGAATGGACTAAAATATATCAGGATAGGAAGTTCCACCTGGAAATCACTGCAAAAGTTCAGGAAGGTAAGCTGTCTGATGCAGGTGCGCAGCTGGCGACTGATCGAGCGGAAAAAATCAAAAAAATCTTTACCGACGCAGGTGTACTCGAGTCAAAAATCAAAATAATGCCACACCAGGCTGAGCGTGGTACAACTGATTTTGAGCGGTCGACATGGCGCAATGTCAATGTTTCGCTAATTGGTGACTGCTAAGCCTTGATGCTCCGGGTTGAGCCGCTTTGATACCTGTCTGCGAGTGTTGCCGCAAAATGAAACACCCCGCCACCCTCACGGGAGACGGGGTGTCTCGTACTGCGAGGGGGACGGGGTTTAGACCTTGATCTTCTCCCCCACTGTGACGGTGACGTCGAGTATCGCGAGTTCCGTGGAGCGCTGGTCAACGAGTACGCTCGCTGTGAGCTTCCGCGGGACGTACCCTGCCGGCCACTTCAGCTTGGGCAAGACCTTCTCGTCGATGTCATCTTCGAGCAGACCGTCGCGCAGCCAAAGCGTGGAGACGGAGTTGGGAACGCTGATCGAAAGGTCAACCGGGTCGCCCATGACCAGCTCACCGTCCGTGCATGCTATGTTGAGATAGCCTTGCAGCTTGGAGGTGATGAAGTCGAACTCGATGTCGACGCACATGTCTTTGAGCTTCACGTCGATGTCCTCGAACTCGTTGGTCAGATATCGGAAGTCACCGTACGACTCCAGCTGGTAGATTTTGTCGATGTAGGTCTCGAGCACGTAGCGGATGTCCGCTCCGAGTGCATAGATTTTTGCGACTCGATCGTCAGCGTCTGCGTACTCGCGCATGATGTCGGTGATCTCGCTGTCGAGGTAGTTCACGTTGTTCACGATGAACATCGCTCGCGTGAGTCGCTCGATGTCACTGCGACCGGCCAGACCGTCGCGCTTGTAGTAGGGTGTTGATGCCCTGAGCACGTTCTGCATCTCCGTGAGCGTGCGGTGTTGCTTCTTCGTCAACGGGGTTGACTTGAACATGACTTCTCCTGTGTGGGGGTGGATTGTTAAGGTAGTTTCATAATAGCATAAATAGTATTATATGTCAATAGTTTTGATACATAATACAAAAATAACCTCCGTAGCAGAGGTTATTTTGTATTGAGCAGTTAGACTACTTCTTGTCAGCAGCTTCAGCTTCTTTGGCTGATTTCTGCAGAGGAGTCGGAGTCTTCTCGAACTTGCCACCGGCTTTTTCAATAGCGGCGATGACGCTTTTGCTTGCACCTTGCACCTTGAGCGTGGTGATCTTGGCGGTGAGTTCACCACGGAGAATCACCTTCACGGTGTGGAATGGCGTTGCGATGAGACCAGCTTCGTAGAGTGCGAAGTTGTCGACGCTACCCTTGAGATCGTTCAAGCGGTCGAGATAGACGACCTGTGCTGGAGTGCGCAGGCTCTTGAATCCACGACCTTTTGGTACAGCCGAAACGATACCGTTTTGGCCACCTTGGAACATTGGGCTGAGTTTCTTACCAGTTCGAGCGCCCTGACCCTTGGTACCACGACCAGCAGTCTTACCACCGCCAGCAGCGATACCGCGACCCACGCGCTTGCGACCACGATTAGCTGAAACTTGGAGTTCGTTATATTTCGTCATATTACTTCTCCTCCTTCTTTACAGCAGGCTTCTTAGCAGGAGCTTTCTTAGCGGCTGGCTTCTCCGCAGCAGAGTCAAGAGATTTCTTCTCTTGCCTCTTACCTCTTGCCTCTTTACTCTCCTTACCCTCATTTCCAAGCCATTGCTCGCGTGGCACGAGTGAGGTCAATGCCTCGATGGTGGCATAGGCGATGTTGACTTTGTTGGTGCTGCCGAGGCTCTTGCTGAGCATGTTGCGGATACCAGTGACCGAGATCACCGAGCGTACCACGCCACCGGCGATAATACCGGTACCAGGTGCTCCTGGTTTGATGAGCACGCGGGCACCACTGACTTTGATCTCAGCTTCGTGCGGGATAGTTTCGTTGACAACAGGGATCGTTACGAGGTGCTTCTTGGCGACATCAGTCGCTTTGGCGATAGCCGCCTGGACGTCTGCGCCCTTGGCGACACCGACACCGACTTTGTTTTTGCGGTTACCGACGACCACAAGTGCTTTGAAGCGGAAGCGGCGGCCACCCTTGACGACGCGTGCGACACGGTCGATGTTGATAACTACTTCTTCAAATTCCTTTGGCGCTTCTGGCGCGTTATTTCGTCGGTCATCGCGACGACCACCACGCTGGTTGCCACCGCCTCGGTTTGCGCCGCCGCGTTGGCCACCTGGGCGTGGGGTAGCATGTGCAGTTGCTGCTGGTGCAGCTGGTTGATCAGCCATACTAGAACTCCAATCCTTCTTTACGTGCAGCG
>CAZOOQ010000013.1:0-18279 GCA_964581485.1 uncultured Candidatus Saccharibacteria bacterium | reverse complement strand
GTGTCAGGCTTGCTGGTCGCTCCAGCTCTGCTGCCTGTTCATGGAAGTATGCGCTATCAAATCCTGTCGCAATCACCGTGATGATGAGCTCGTCCTCAAGCTCTGGCTTGAGCGTTGCACCAAAGATGATATTTGCATCTGGCGACACAGCACTGGTGATAATCTCTGCTGCTTCTTGGATCTCACTCATACTCATGTCGTAGCCACCAGTGACATTGAACAGTACACCCTTGGCACCATCGATCGAAACTTCGATGAGCGGAGACTCGATAGCCTGCTGCGCTGCCTGCGCGGCGCGGTTGTCGCCACTAGCGCGACCGATACCCATGAGTGCGCTACCGGCATTGCTCATGATGGCCTTGACGTCTGCGAAGTCGAGGTTGATGAGACCATGCTCGGTGATGAGCTCAGAGATACCCTGCACTCCTTGGCGGAGGACATCATCGGCAATCTTGAAGGTCTCGAGCAGCGGTGTACGGCGGTCAATCGTCTGGAGAAGGCGATCGTTTGGAATCGTGATGAGTGTGTCGACTTGGCGGCCGAGCTGTGCGATTGCCCAGTCGGCGTTTGTGCGACGCTTCTCGCCCTCAAAACTAAACGGCTTGGTGGCGACACCAACCGTGAGAATACCCATGTCTCGGGCAACTTCTGCGACAACATGCCCTGCACCCGAGCCTGTACCACCACCAGCACCGATGGTGACAAACACCATGTCAGCACCCTGCAGAGAGTCCTTGATCTCATCGATCGACTCTCGAGCAGCCGACTCACCGACCGAAGGGTCAGCACCAGCACCGAGACCATTGGTCGTGTTGTGACCGAGATGGATTTTGATATCTGCCTTGGAGTTGTGGAGTGCTTGCGCATCGGTATTCATGGCGATAAATTGCACGCCCACTAGCCCAGCGTCTTTCATACGATTGACGGCTGAACCACCAGCGCCACCGACACCCACAACCTTGATGCTGGCAAAGGTTTGGATTTCGCTTGGTTTTACCTCAGGCATAATTCGTCTTGCTCCCCTTCATGTCTCATGAATACTAATCTTGTTCTAGTATACCATTATTGTTCAGCGTGCAACAGATGTTGCTATGCTTTAAATTTGCCAAAAATACTTTTTAGCATACCGCCGGCTTGCTTGACGCCAGCCTTGCCGGTGCCTTTTTTTGACTTATTGGGCGCGGATACGTGCTGTACTCCGCCCTCTGCGTCAATCAGCATCAGGCCGACCGCACAGGCAAATTCTGGCTTGTCGACACCGTCTGCGACGCCACCAAATCCACCAGGTTTGCCGATGCGTACAGCGAGTCCGAGCTGTTGCTTGGCAAACTCTGCCAAGTGCTTGATGTTAGCTGTGCCGCCCGTCAATATAATCCCGCTCGGTAGCTGGCCAGCACGACCGGCTTTCTTGAGCTCTTGCTGCACTGACTCAAATATCTCTTCGAGTCGGGCTTCGACAATCTCGTCGATATCTGAGGTCTGGAATGTATGAATATCATTTTCGTGCTTGATGCTAATTCCCTCTGACTCTTTGCGAGGGGTGGCTGAACCGTGAGCCAGTTTCACTTTTTCAGCGATATCCGGGTCGGTCTTGAGGCCGATCGCGAGATCATTGGTAATCGCCATACCGCCAACAGGAATCACTCCGACATATTGCAGGTCGCCCTCCTCGAACACCGACACCCCTGTGGTCGCAGCACCGATATCAATCACCGCCACGCCACTTTCGATCTGGCTCTCTTGGACCACAGCTTTGGCGCTCGCCATCACCGCAGGAATTAGCGCACTCGGACTCACTGTCGCCATCTCGGTAGTTTTCTGTAGACTCGCCACATACGGCGCCATCGCAGAGACGACATTTGCCGTAATCTCGAGCCGCGTACCAGTCATGCCGAGCGGATCCTTGATGCCAGACTGTCCATCCAGCGTATAACTAAATGGTACTACCTCGAGAATCTCACGATTCGCAGGAATCTTGCCAACTGTCGCAACTTCTTCGATACGCCCAAGGTCCTCTTCGTTGATTTCGTGATCAGCCATGCCAACCGCAATCATGCCATCGGCTTTTGTGCTGACAATATGCGAGCCGTTGATGCTCACTGTCGCATTATTTACCTCATACCCGCTCATGCGCTCGGCTTCACCCAGAGCTTCGTCGATAGCGTGTGCTGGGCCCGCGAGATTGACGACGGTACCTTTGCGCATACCAGTATTTGGTGCTTTGCCCACACCAACAATAGTCGGCGTGCCAGTCGCCGGATCAATATGACCTACCACGGTGCGAATCGTGGTGGTGCCGATATCAATACCGACTGCGTATCGAGATTGTTCTTGCATATAAAATTAGTATAGCATAAGCGCTTGGTGAGAAGTGTCGACTAACTTGCTGTCGATGCCTTCTTGAGCTATTGATAGTCTACGCTACTAGCATAAAGATTCCTGGCGTGCGCCCAAGATTCTTTATGCTAGTACGATAGCGAAAGAAGGCGCGATAGCAAGTGACATAGCGCATATGAGTTCTCCTAGAGTTGCGTCAGGACTTCTGCGCCATCTTCTGTGATGAGTACGGTGTGCTCGAAATGTGCCGCGAGACTGCCATCCCGCGTCGCGTAGGTCCAGCCATCATCGAGCTCGACAACTTTTTCACCACCAAGAGTCGCCATCGGTTCTATCGCAATCGTTTCACCAGGTTTCAGCAACACCCCCGAGCCCTTTTGGCCATAATTCGGAATGTCTGGAGGCATATGCATCTTGAGGCCGACACCATGCCCCACGAGCTCACGGATAATTCCGAGCTTGCCATCCCGCAGTACTTTCTCAATCGCTGCACTGATATCACCCGTGTAGACTGGGCCCTTGATCGCATCGATGCCAGCATAGAGGCTGCGCTCTGTCGCCGCGAGAAGGTGCTTCACTGCACCGCGAGGCTCCTCGCCAACCACCATCGTAAACGCCGAGTCGGTTTTCATATCTTTGTACGTAATCACCATGTCAAAACTCACGATATCACCCGCGCGCAGCGTATAGTCCGTCGGCACGCCGTGGACGACTTCGTCGTTGACACTGATGCAGATTACACCCGGGAAATTCACTTCGCTAGTCTGATATGTCGCGGTCGCACCATACTCGGTTATCTTGCCAGCTACAAACGTATCGATCTCTTTCTCGGTCACACCAGGTCGTGCATAGTCACGAAGTTCAGCAAAAATTCGCGCCAAGATTTTTCCTCCTTCGCGCATCGCCTCGATTTGCTCAGGCGTTTTGCTACCGGTGATTAGTTCTGACATACCTTTGCTACTTCATCGTAGATGCGGTCGTGCACTTCGCCAGCTGTACCCGTGCCGTCGAGATGGATGATTTTCACATCAGCCTCAGCAAAGGTGCCGAGTACTGGATACATTTTTTGTCGATAAATCGCCATACGTTTGGCAATTGTCTCTGGTGTATCTTCCATACGGTGACGCAGCTCGAGTCGCTTCATAATTTCACCTTCGGGCACTTCGAGCACCACGACGACATCGATTTTCTCACCAGTTTTTTCCATATACCCATCGAGCCATGCTGCCTGCGCAGCCGTTCGCGGAAAACCATCGACGATAATATTTGGGTACTGTTCGTCGCGTGCTTCTTGGACTGCATGCTGGAAGACTTCGTAGGTTAGCTCATCGCTAATCAATTCGCCTGACTTGAGTGTCGCTATCACTTCTGGATCGTTACTTTGGCGCAACATTTCTCCCGTCGACAGCCACTTCCAACCCTGGCGCACTGCCAACATTTGCCCTTGCATACTTTTTCCTGCACCGGTCGGCCCAAACAAAAGAATCATCGATTTTCCCCTTATGCTAGTTAGTTAGAAAGTTCTTGTTTCACGATTTGCGCGATGAGCGCACCATCCGCAGTATTGCCAGCTTCTTGCTTGACCGCCCCGATCACCTGCCCCATCATCTGAGGACCGCTCGCTTCGAGCTCAGCAATCTTCTGCTGCACGAGTGCGCGAATGTCGTCTTCGCTCAACTGCTCTGGCAAATAGCGCTTCAATACTTCCGCCTCTGCTTCTTCTGGCTCGGCCAGCTCTGGACGGTCGTTTTCGCGGTAGAGACGCGATGACTCAGCACGCTTTTTGACTTCTCGAGCAATCACTTGCTCGATTTCTGCATCACCCAAGCCCTCTTCGCGCTTGCCAGTGGCAACTTCTTCGTTCAAGATAGCCGCTTTGAGATTACGTAGTACCTCTCCTACAAAACGATCGCCGCCAAGAAGGGCGGCTTTCATTTCATCATTGATGCGCTGTTTGAGCGGCATTGATTAGCGGATACCTAGGCGCATTTTGGCCATTTTATCTGCTTTGCGCTCTTTGCGAATAATCGCCTTTGCGCGACGCTCAGTCTTGCTTAGTGGTTTTGCGAATCGCATCGAAGCTTTGGCTTCTGCGAGCACACCACTCTGCAACACCTTGCGGTTGAAGCGACGGATAATATTCTCACTCGCTTCGCGTTCGTCTTTTCGGGTTACTTGTACCATATGAATAGTATTGTAACAGATGAGGCACTGCTTGGCAATTGTTTTTGTTGTCCTATTTGATTTCTCTGATACTATAGCGATACTGCGGCCCTGAGGTTGGCGCTCCAGGGGTTGGTGGGCTTTTCTTGTATATGTATAGCCACCACCTCACCTGGCAATCATTCATCAAAGTATCAAATGTCGTCTGGTCAACACCACCCGAATATACCTCTGCTGCGAGAAGATACTCATTTTTGCCGCACCACGCTATATAAACCCTACCAGATGAATTTGGTCCGCTCACTCGCAAATTATCGTCAAACCCCGTACTAAGATACTTGCCGGCGATAAGTGCATCTTTCACGCCGGTAGAACCCATCGTAGAAGTTGGTGGTGTTTGCAAATCAAAAGATTTTGTTGCTTTGGCTGCCTGATTCAACGTTACTTCAGTGGAAGCATCGTGCGACCTTTGGCGTATGCCTGTGTATGTGACGATACTAATAACCACCAAAATACTGATGACCACGACCGCAATAAGCAGCTCAACGATTGTAAAACCAGACCTATGGGTATCATTAGTATACATTGCCCTCAAGTATAAATTCCTGCTTATGGTCAAGTCAACTCCTTGTCTAGCGTGATTCGAGATGCACAAGCCGTCCTTCGACACTCCGCCGCCCCTGCCATTCGCTAAGAGCCAAGGAGCCAAGGGAGCTAAGAGCTAAGGAGCTAAGGGATTATCCCTTAACAGATGGGCTAACTTGCCAAATGCTTGTTTAGAAGCGTTAAGTTGCAGTTATACCTGTGCCAGACGGACCAATCGCCCTTCGACACTCCGTCGCCCCTGCCATTCGTTAATCATCGGCTGAAACCATACCGAGACAATCTCGCCTATCTCAGGGTTCCATGATTCGTCGGCGTTGAAGGCAACCAGTTGAATACGACGCTTTTCACGGTCAGCAACTTCGAGCTTGAGGTGCTGGGCATCAGCGCCCATGCGCCGAACGTCAGTCACACTCGCCTGCTCGAGACATAGTACTGGCTCAGGATTCCCGCTGCCAAATGGCTCGAGCTGGGCAATTTGCTCGATAAGCGTTTCATCGACTTCACTCAAGTCGCGTATCGTCACCTCAGCTTTTGGCAGCAACAAAGGCACTTGCGGCGGTAGCTGTAGCGACGCATAGTACTCGTTTACTCGCTCGCGAAATAACGAAATATTTGCAGTTGGCAAGGTCACGCCAGCCGCGAGCTTATGCCCACCGCCTTTGGTGATCAGGTCGTCTGCTGCGCGAATCGCATCGGCCGCGCTGAAGTCACCGTAGCTGCGCGCTGAGCCTTTTGACTCGTCGCCCATTTCTTGCAGCACAAAAGCTGGCTTCTTGTACTTTTCGAGCAATTTCGCTGCGACAATGCCGACGATGCCGTGATTCCAATCAGGATGACTGACCACGATGACGGGCTCGTAGCGGTATTTCTCGGCCTGCTTGGTGGCAGCCTTCACGATGATATCTTGCGCGGCGCGGCGCTCGGCATTCATGACGTCGAGCTGCTCAGCCAGTTCGAGCGCGATGGCGCCTTTTTTAGTAAGCAGCAGGTCTTGTGAATACTTGGCGGTCTCGAGCCGACCAGCAGCATTCATACGTGGACCGAGGCCAAACCCGAGACTGCGCGCAGTGACCGTGTCGGGCTCGACACCAGCAACTGCCATAAGCGCCTTCAGACCCGGTCGCTTGGTTTTAGCCAGGACCTTCAGTCCCCAGTAGACATGCATGCGGTTTTCGTCGACGAGCGTTACGACATCGCACACCGTGCCCAGCGCTACGAGATCGAGGAGCCATTTTTCTTGGCCGTGCGGCAGTCCGTCGAGACGAGTTTGGAGCGCTTGCACGAGCTTGAACGCTACCCCAACTCCCGGTAGATCCAAAAATGGATAGAGTGGTACTTTCCTGCCTTTCGCCTCTTGGCTCTTGCCTCTCACAAGCTTCAACTCGCGATATTCCTTTGGATAGTCCTGCAACAAGCGTTTCGGGTTGATCACTGCCACTGCTGGAGGCTGCACCGGTGCGACATTGTGATGGTCTGTCACAATCACATCAACCCCTAGCTCTTTGGCACGGACAATCGGCCCTTCGCTCAAGCTGCCGCAGTCCACGGTAATGATAAGCTGCGCGCCGCCAGCCGCAATCCGTTCCACCGCATCGACCGTCATCCCATAGCCCTCTACGAATCGATTTGGAATAAACGTCTCAACAAATCGAAACCCAAAGCTCCCAAGCGCATCTACCAGTACTGTCGTTGCAGTCAGCCCATCGATGTCATAGTCGCCGTAAATTGTGATGTGCTCTTGGCGCTCTCTGGCGAGCAAGAGACGCTCGACAGCCTTTGCCATATCGGGGAGCAAAAACGGATCGTGCCCGCTCGCATAATCTGGATATAAAAATTGCTGACGAGCCTCGCCAGTCAAGCCGCGCGCAGTCAGTAGCTGCTCAAATAAACTCATGAAAGCTGGATATCAGTTGTGGTGCGCTTTGGTCGACCAGCTCCAGCGTGTTGCTGCGACTTGATAACAATGCTTTGTAGTTCTTTAAAAATTGGAAATTGCTTGTTGGTCGAGTAAATCTTGGTGTTGCCTTGTTTTACACCGTGCAAAAAACCGACTTTTTCGAGACGCTTGAGCTCGCGCTGAATATTACCTGGATCTTCTTTGATGAGCTTTGCCAGACCCCGCACGTGCGTGTGAAAATCAGGATACTTGGCGTACACCACCACAATCTTTCGTCGCACCCTGGATGTAATAAAAACGTCTAGCACGTAAAAGCCCTTTCAGCTCAAATCCCAATAATAACTGTTGCTTTTTATTCTACATTTATGCGCGCCGGTTTGCAAGCTTTCTGTTAGACGCATCAGCGCCAATTCAAAATAATTTGATTGATTTTGGCAATCGTCTCTTCGTGGCTCGGGATCGTATTGTCAGTATAGTAATGATTTGTCCCCATGTAGTTTTCTTTGACGTCGAGAATATGGAGCTCGTCGGCCAGAACGTGAAGCGAATCCACCGCTGGGATTGTCGCGACGGGTGCTACGACCACAAGCTTCACAATGCGAATCGGCTTCAAAAAATCAATCGCCACCGACAAAATCGCCCCATCACTAAATCCGTCTGCCACCAAAATCACCACCCTGTCACGCAACAAATCTTTATCAATCAGCCCGCCGTCACCAACTAAACGATTGATGCGATTAAATGCTTGACGCTTTTGGTCAGCCAGGTAGCCATGAAATTCACTGGTGTACTCTGCGATTTCTCCGCTCGTAAACTGGCTGTTGTAGGTGAAGTTGCCTGCTTGACTTACTGCCCCAAAACTGAGGCTCTGCCCAGGAATCTCAATCTCTTCAGTGAGGAGCATCGTCAAAACGCAGTGCAACTGAGCTGCAATTTGCTCCCCGACGAGCACACCGCCATCACTGAGCGCCACCACTGCACAGTTTTCGTAGCGATACTTCTCAAATAGCTGCATCGCGAGCAGCTGCCCTGCCTGAGATCGGTTTTCAAAATACATATGCTTTATAGTATCAACATGACTAGCTATCAACAAGCTATACTAGAGGTAGTGACCTATTATGAAATTGCCCCGCTCTCGATTGTGCGTATCGACAGCAATACCTTTACCTACAGCAGTGAAACACCGCTGGTCGTCGGTCAATTTGTGAATATTTCTGTCGGCAAAAAATCATTGACCGGGATTGTTATAGCTGCCACGAAAGCCCCTACATATCCTACAAAAGAAGTGACGGCAACGCTCGATATCCCTACATTACCCAGTGCACTAGTCGCCACCGCACTCTGGATGAGCGCCTACTATACGACACCACTTGCTACTGTCCTGCAGACCGTACTTCCACGCGGGCTCAGCAAAAAACGACGGCCTTCTCCACTATCCTCCTCTGATATCAAGCGAAGTCGAACAAAAATTGTGTTCACTGCTGCGCAGCAGAAAGCCATCGCTAGTCTCTCAGAAATGTCACCGGGCAGCGCTCTTCTGCACGGCATTACAGGTAGTGGCAAAACCGCTGTCTATATCGAGCTAGCGCACCGCAGCCTAGCAAACGGCAAGTCCGCTATCGTCCTTGTCCCAGAAATAGCGCTTACTTCTCAGCTGGTCGCTGAATTCACCCACCATTTTACTACTGTATTCGTCACCCACTCCCGACACACCGAAGCTGAGCGGCATCGAATCTGGCTTGCAATCGCAAATAGTACTGAGCCTTGTGTTGTTATCGGTCCTCGTTCGGCACTGTTTATGCCGATCAGCAATCTGGGTCTGATTGTTATCGACGAAGCACATGAGCCTAGCTTCAAACAGGAGCAAGCCCCTCGCTACTCTGCTTTGAGGGTAGCGAGTATCCTCGGCAAGCAACACCAAGCAAAAATCATCCAAGGTTCAGCAACACCACTTATTAGTGAATACTACCTCGCACAGCATGCCAAACGCCCGATCATTACGATGTCAGAAAAAGCTCGAACTGATACAGCAGCCCCATCGATCAAGCTTATTGATATGACCAAGCGATCCCACTTCACTCGCCACAGACTATTTTCAAATGAGCTCCTCACTGCCCTGGAGACAAGTTTTGCGAATGGCAATCAAGCGCTCATATTTCACAACCGTCGTGGCAGCGCTAGCACAACGCTCTGTGAATCATGCGGTTGGTCAGCTGCATGCCCACGCTGCTTCGTGTCATACACTCTCCACGCCGATCACCACCGACTCGAATGCCATATTTGCAGCCTGCACGAACGCGTCCCGACTTCCTGCCCGCTATGTCGTTCGACCGATATCATCCACAAAGGCGTCGGCACCAAATTGATCGAGGCTGAACTCAAAAAAATCTTTCCGAACATAACGATGGCGCGCTTCGATGGTGATACCGCCAGCAGCGACACTGTAGAACAGCGTTACCAAGACCTTTATGATGGCAATATCCAGCTGATTATCGGCACACAAGTTATCGCTAAGGGCCTCGACCTACCGCATTTACGCACAGTCGGGGTTGCGCAAGCAGACGCAGGACTATCGTTACCAGATTTTGCGGCCAGTGAGCGTACATTTCAACTGCTTGCGCAGGTTGCCGGACGCGTCGGAAGGTCAGCGCATCCGACCACGGTCATCGTGCAAAGCTACCAACCGACCGCTCCTGCCGTACAGCTTGGTATTGGGCAAAATTATAAAGAATTTTACATACTCACTCTCGCCGAGCGACGTCGCGCACACTTCCCGCCTTTTACATTCCTCTTGCGACTCACCTGCATCTACAAAACCGAAGCTGCAGCAATCAAAAATGCCGCACTTGTCGCTACAAAAATTCGCAAACAACACAACAACGTCACTGTTCTTGGCCCTACGCCTGCATTTTATGAGCGCGTTCGTGATACTTATCGCTGGCAGCTCGTCGTGAAATCTACGCAGCGCTCACATCTCATCGATGTCCTCGCATCAGTCCCAAAAACTCACTGGCAAGCTGACCTCGACCCGCACAGCCTCTTATAACCCAAGTTACACTCTGCTATAATCAACAGAGTGAAAAAAGAAGCAATCATCACCCTGCCGCATCATCACCTGCGCCAAAAATCGCAGCGTGTTCATGTCGTCACTGATGAAACCAGACAGCTGATTGCCGATATGACGAGTGCGAGTATCGACTGGGAAGATTCACGGCCGCATGAGATTAGTGCCGCCCTGGCTGCAGTGCAGGTCGACCGCCTCGAAAAAGTAGCAATCATACGAGCTGATTTTGACGACAAGAAAAACCGTGAATTTATCGCTCTCATCAATCCTGAAATCGTCAAAGCCGAAGGCGAACTCATCGAAGACTACGAAGGCTGCCTCAGTGTCAAAGATGTCTACGGTAAAGTACCTCGCTACAGCAAAATTCGTGTTCGCGCGCTCGATGCTGACGGCAAAGAAGTTCGCTTCAAAGCCGAGGGCTTCCTGGCTCGCGTCATCCAACACGAAATCGATCATACCAACGGCATTGTCTTCATTGACCACATCAAAAACCAGCCGAAAGCATTTTACCGACTCAATGACAAAGGCGAACTGGACCCTCTCGACTATGACAGCATCATCAAAGACAACCACGACCTCTGGGACTAGTACTCCTACCTCTCAGCCAATCGTATTTTTTGGCACTGAGGAGTACAGCTTGTGGGTGCTCGAGCCGCTCATCGCAGCAGGTTTTCATATCGCAGCTGTCGTGACAAAGCCGGACACCAAGCGTGGCCGCAAACAGCAACTCACGCCGCCCGCTGTCAAAACATTCGCACTCGAGCATGGCATTCCAGTCTGGCAACCGACCAAGCTCACTGATATCGCAGATGACATCAAGCAGCTTGATTCACCAGCCGCCGTCCTAGTGGCCTATGGTCGTATCATCCCCCAGTCAGTCATCGATCTCTTTACGCCCGGCATCATCAATGTCCACCCTTCACTCCTACCACTCTACCGCGGTCCATCTCCGGTCGAGGCGGCTATACAGCATCGCGACAACAAAACCGGCGTTTCCATCATGCAACTTTCTGCCGCCATGGATGCTGGTCCCGTCTACTCGCAGACGCTCTATGCGCTTGATTTTTCTGAGACAAAGCCCGAGCTTTATCATACTCTCTTTACGATTGGTGCCACCATCCTTGTTCGGCAGCTACCCAAAATACTCGATGGCACACTGCAACCTGAACCCCAAGACGAATCAGCTGCTACGTATTGCTCGCTCCTCAGCAAAGCCGACAGCTACCTTGACCTTGCAACGCTCACTCCAGGAGAAGCCGAGGCACAAATCCGTGCCCACATCGGCTTCCCTCGTAGCCGCATCACTGTCGCTAGCCATGACCTCATTGTCACCAAAGCCCATGGGGTAATGGACCAGAAAACTCCGCTCGATCTCAAATGCGCAAATGGCGCCTACCTCTCCATCGATGAGCTGATAGCTCCTAGCGGCAAAACAATGACCGCCGATGAATTCCTCCGTGGCTACCCGATCAACAAATAATGCCGTCATCTGTCACTTTACATACGCCCGCAAAGTTATTTGCGGGCGTATGGGTAGGTCTTGATATCTTCTATATCTGCTGTTTCTGAATAAATCTAGGCAGCCACCTGTGGCGCCTGGTCGCCAGTACCACCCAGAATCGCATCACGATTGGTGATGATTTCGCTCTTCAGCTGCTCCATTGTAGCCGCTACCACATCACGGTAGTCAGGACGGTTAAGGCCAAGCCATTTGAGCGATGCATACTCAGCCAAAACAACGTTCTGCGGCACCTGCTCCGGCGCACCAGCCTTGAGTTGCCGATACACCTGGTCATCTTCGTACTGCGGGACGTTTGCCGCCAGCCAAGCAGTGACTTTGTCGTCTTTGCGGTCGATAAATGATTCAAACTCTTCGAGCTGCGCATCGCTCAAACCCTCACTCAGCTTAGTTCCAACACGAAGCTCCAGCTGCTCCCGAAAATGATCCAGAAACATTTTTTTCTGATCTTCTGGCAGCTCACCGAGCCCAACATCTTGCAAGAATTTATCGTCAAGTTGAAACATTTTTACCCCCAAATTATTAGTTTCAGTATACCACTAGTGTACGACAAAAAACAATCTGCCGATAGCCTTATGCTTACTTTAGGGTGCGTTTCACGAGCTCGCGAGTGAAGAGTTCGAGCTTGTCGCCTTCTTCGATGAGGAGTTTTTTGTGCGTCTTGAGGCTGAGGCCACACATTTCACCCTCAAACACCTCTTTGGCTTCTTGCTGCTGACGCTGGACGTTCGTCACCTCGACTTCAGCAATTTGCTCATCACCACGCTTGACGCGTGCAAGAAGATGCGCGGCGATTTTGCCCTGCGTGACCTCACCGCCACAGATTACTTGGTCTTTCATTGTGCGGAAGACGCCCTTGATCGTCAGCTTGCCGATCTCCGTCTCGACTACCTCTGGAGCGAGCATTTGCTCCATGCTGCTGCGTGCATCGTCGAGCAGTTCGTAGATGACACGGTACAGTCGCACCTGCACCTTGTCGCGCATGGCGAGGCGCTTGACTGCTGGCGGGAGCTCGATATTGAAACCATAGATAATTGCACCGCTTCCCGCTGCAAGACGGACATCGTTTTCAGTCACACTACCAACACCGCTCCCGACAACGCGCAAATTGATTTCCCCTCCAGTGTCGACCAGTCGCAAACTATCCATCACAGAGGTGAGCGAGCCCTGTACGTCGGCTTTTACGATGACATTCATTTCCTGGGTATCATGCTTTTGAGTCATCATCTTGAGGAGGTCAGCCCCAGTGACATTTGTGCTTGCAGCATGACGCGCGACGTCAAGCTTGGCGCGTTCGACCATTAGTCGAGCAGTCTTCTCGTTGGTGACGATAGTGAAAATATCGCCAAATTGTGGCAATTCTTTGAAGCCCGTCACCGTGACTGGCGTCGATGGGCCGGCTTCTTTGAGAGTCTTGCCGTTAAAATCAAGCAACGTGCGGACCTTGCCATACGTCGTGCCTGCTACCAGGAAATGCCCAGGTCGCAGCATACCTTGGTCGACCAAGAGATTCACGACTGAGCCCTTGCCTGTTTCCATGTGGGCTTCGATGACGAGGCCTTCGGCAGGGACGTCGGTATCGGCCTTGAGTTCTTCCATATCAGAGACGAGCAGCACCATATCGAGCAATTTGTCGATGCCTTCGTTTTGTTTGGCGCTGATTGGCACCATCACCGTATCGCCACCCCATTCCTCAGGATTGAGCTGGTGCTCGCTGGCGAGCTGTGCTTTGACCATATCAGGATTTGCACCTTCTTTGTCCATTTTGTTGATCGCCACGACGATTCGGGCATTGGCATCGCGCGCAAATCGAATTGCTTCGATCGTCTGCGGCATCACGCCGTCGTCTGCGGCCACCACGATAATCACTACATCGGTAAGTGCTGCACCATGCTGGCGCAGGGCCGCAAAGGCTTCGTGGCCCGGGGTATCGAGCAGTGTAATCGGTCGATCATTACGAATCGTCTGGTACGCGCTGATATGCTGCGTAATACCGCCAGCCTCCCCTGTGACCGTCTTGGTGCTTAGGATGGCATCGAGCAAGGTCGTCTTGCCGTGGTCGACATGCCCCATCACTGCCACGATTGGTGGTCGCTCTGCGGCTGTCTCTGAAGGTTTGTGTAGACGCTGTACGCTACGCTTCTCGGTCTCTTTGCGCTTGAGCGTGACTTCAAGCCCGAGTTCCTCGACGATGATTTCGGCAGTCTCAAAATCAATCCGCTGATTGATTGTCGCGACAATACCATTCTTAAATAATTCCCCCACCAGCTGCGTCACCGGGAGATTGAGCGTCTCGGCGAGTTCTCCTACAGTGATTGAGTCGGCGATGACCAACACTTTTTCGGCTTCACTCATCTTCTGGGCTCCTTTCTCTCCACGCATCTGGTGGGTCATTATCTATGAATTACATAGGCTATTTGGTTGTTTTTTTGTCGAGTAGACTGAGACTGATCTTGCGGTTATCTTTGTCGATTTCGAGCACAGTAAATTCTTTGCGCTCATTGAGGGTAAAGACTTTTTCAGGGTCGACACCTTCACCGCCACCAAGCTCACTGATGTGTACGAGAGCTTCGACAGCCGGACTAATCTGCACAAAGGCACCGAATGGCGTGATACGCGTAATCGTACCTTCGACCTTGACACCCTTTTTGAAGTGCTCGACTTCATCAAGCCATGGGTCTTGAGTGAGTTGCTTCATACTGAGGCTGAGGCGGTCTTTGTCGATCGAGATGATTTTTGCTTCGATATTCTGACCAACCTTCACGTAGTCGCTCGGGTTGTTGACACGCTCCCATGAGATTTCAGAGATATGCACGAGACCTTCGATACCGTCAACATTCACAAATGCACCGAAATCAACGACACCAGTGACGACGCCGCTGACAGTGTCGCCAACCTTGAGTGTCTCAAATCGCGCTGCCAGACCATCTTTGATAGCTTCTTTTTCAGAGAAAATCAATTTGTTTGCCTTGCGGTCGCAGTCAAGGATACGTACCTTGAGAGACTTACCGACGAGGGCGTTGAGACGAGACAAAATCTCGTCTTTGTCGGCACTACCAACGCGTGGATAATGCTCGGCCGAGAGCTGCGATACAGGCAAGAACCCGCGCACGCCTTCGTATTCGACTAGCATACCGCCTCGGTTGGCGTCATACGGACTGACCTCGATGATTTCTTCGGCATCCATCTTGGCCTGGACTTCTTCCCAGCCGCGGTCTTTGGCGGCTTTGCGGAGGCTCAGTAAGCTGTAGCCATTGTCGAGTTCAGGATCAACCACGCTCGCAGTGACTTCGTCGCCAACTTGCAGCGCACGACCAAATCCGACTTCGCGTCGTGGCACAAATCCGACGCCTTGCGCACCGAGATCGAGTAGCACTTCATGCTTTTTAACATTCAATACAACACCGGTAATTACCTCACCTGTCGTCAGCTGCTTGACGCTGTCGCCAGCCAAGAGCTCATCCATAGTAATAGTGGCTTTTGCCATCATAAGTTTATTAGTGAACAACCTGCCGTGCTACCACAGCCATTGTCGCACCAAAACTCCTCTGTTAAATTTAATATTTCTTGAGACACATGAACAATACACGCATCCAAATCACTCCCCATTGTACACTAGTGGTACCGAGAAGTCTAGAGAGTGGCGCGTGAGCGTACAAATGCGACGCCGACAGCTGCGAGTACTGCCATACCGACAGCAGAAATAACTGTATCTTCAGGACCAGTCGCTGGCAAACTTGCACTCGCCTTTGCGCCTGATGTTGCCGCAGCAGGGCTAGCGGTAGTGCTCACTCCGGTAGTAGGGATGGCGGTAGTCGAGGCGCTCGGCGTGCTCGGCGCTGGAGTTGTTGTTTCAGCAGCTGGCTTAGACTCTGCCTGCTGCGCCTTGAGCTGATCTTCGGCCTTCTTTTGTGCCTCAGCCTGTGCAGCGAGTGTCTGCTTTAGATCTGCACTCTTTTGCTCAGCTGTTGTATCGTCCTTCTTTGCAGGTGCTGTAGTTGTGGCTGTTTCTTTGTCTGGTGCAGCGACATTTGGCAACATGTTTTGACGCACCACATAGATACCTGCAGCCAAAAGCCCAAGCAACACTACACCACCGATGACAAACCCTACAACACTTCCGCGTTCATTCTTACGTACCATGTATCACCTCTGCTATTGCATTAATCTTACGCTTATTATAACTCTTTTGCTGACAAAAATCAATGATTTTATATAATCTCAACCCTCCGTCGGCCGAAGGACGGTATGCTACACTAGAATCATGATTATCACTATTGATACGGGTGGGACAAAAACGCTAATTTCGTCATTTACAAAGAGTGGCAAAATGGGCGAGTCGATAAAATTCCCTACCCCCACTACTACCAAAGAGTATGTCAAAACACTCAAAGAGGCCGTACGCGAGCGGTATGCCCATCAGCCAGTCGATGTTATCGTTATAGCTCTTCCTGGTATTATCCGGGGTGGCGTAGCAGTAGACTGTCCCAATCTCGAATGGAGCAACTTCCCTGCCGCCAAACAGCTCGCTGACCTCCTACCAGGCGTTCCCATACTGATTGAAAACGACGCCAATCTCGCTGGCATCTCTGAGTCTCGAGCGCTCAACCCAGTACCTGCATCATCGCTCTACGTCACCATCAGCACTGGTATTGGCAGTGGTTTTTGCGCCAACGGCCACATCGACCCAGGCATGCGTTACAGCGAAGCTGGCCACGCACTCATCGAGTACGACGGTCGCGTCCAGCAGTGGGAAAAATTTGCTTCTGGTCATGCCATCGTCAAAGTCTACAAGAAATTTGCGCGAGATATCACCAGCAAACGCACCTGGCGACAAATCGCCGACCGCATGAGTCGCGGTTTCCTTGCCCTCATCCCGATCACGCAACCCGACGTTATCATCATCGGTGGCAGTATCGGAACATATTTTGACCGGTTCGGAGATATGCTGATTGGCATGCTCAAGGAACAGCTACCACCGCACATCCCCTGCCCCAAAATCGTTCAAGCCCAACACCCCGAAGAAGCCGTCATTTACGGATGTTACTACTATGCAAAAGATTACCTCGCTAGCCAAAAAGCTTCAACATAAGGCGCGCCGAGAGCCGCACCTTGCCAATCTCACCCTTCGCCAGGGTGAGATATTTGGTTGGGACCATACTGCTTGCGCTATCACGTATAACCCAGCTCACCCAGCGGCAATAGCCAATCTCTTGCATGAATTTGGCCATGCCACGCTCGACCACCAGAGCTACCAGCGCGACATTGAACTCATTGCTATGGAGCGCGCAGCTTGGGATAGGGCGAAGGTGCTCGGACAAGAACTTGGCATCGCTCTCGATACAGACACCGTCGAAGACGCACTCGACACGTATCGCGACTGGCTACATGCTCGTGCCACTTGCCCGACATGCACTGCGGCGGGTATTCAGACCGACGGCATGCTCTATACTTGCCTTGCCTGCCATACTACCTGGCACGTCAACGAAGCTCGAACTTGCGCCCTGCGGCGCCGGGTACATACCAAAAAACGCCCATAACGGGCGTTTTTTGAACCTACCGCAACTACCTATTTATCAGCAGTTACTTTTTTGCCGCGGCGTGAGATACGACCGCCCTTTGCACCAGCGATACGTGCGAGCGCTGGGTTGGCTGCGAAGCCACCAGTTGTACCGCGCTTACCACCGATTGCACCAATCTTCGCGTAGAAGTTTGGATCTTTTGCTAGGTTCTTTTGTGCAGCCTTTAGGCCGCCAGCTTTTGTTCCTGCCATGATTTCTTCTCCTTGTCCTATCTAGGACAAATTAAAAGGGCTCCTCATGACCCCTGTTGGTGTCACGTGAAACCCTCGCTTTACCTCACATCTGAGATGTGTATGAATCTATATTAGCACAAACAATTCAAACTGTCAATGGTTACAGGTGAAATAATTATGATATAAAAAGTATTGCACTTATGCTCGTGGTGCTATATAGTGATGAGTGCACCTGTTTGGATCATCGAAATTATATGATCCACCACAAAAAACAAACGACCCTATCTGCGAGATGGGTCGTTTTTTATTATGACTTGTTATGTACGAACTGTACGGCGCTTCGTCGATTTGCGCATCACAATCCATAGTTCAATACCGAGCATCCAAAGCGCGGCAATTCCCAAGCCAATAAGATAGACCTTGTGAGCTGCACCGAGATACACGATATATATAACCAGTGCTACAAAAAACACAATACTGAGCCAATGCCACTTCTTTGCGGCACTGTCAGTGACAATCTTATTTTCGATATCCTGATCACCCTTGATAAGCGTGTCGAGCGAGAGACCATACATGTCACTGATATACATGAGGTTCTCGATATCAGGCAGCGCAGAACCATTCTCCCATTTTGATACCGCTTGGCGCGAAATCGCAAGATCGCGCGCGAGATCCTCTTGGCTTAAGTTTTTTTCGGTACGAATTTGCTTGATGCGTTGTCCAATGTGCATTAATGCTCCTATATTTCGAGTAATATACATCCTTATACTAGTATACAGGATCCGATTCAACAAGAAACTAACGGTTGCAACCGAGAAATCTGTTCGCTTTCACTAGTTTCATGCTGACAAAGAAAAAGAGCCTCCTATTCGGAAGCTCTTTTTATAATTCGGCACCGTGCTAGTTTCCCACTTTTGGCAGTATAATCGCCGCTGACG
>CAZOOQ010000012.1:0-21197 GCA_964581485.1 uncultured Candidatus Saccharibacteria bacterium | reverse complement strand
GCGAAAGAAAAAGAAGGGATTAGAAAAAGCCGCTGGCGCGGCTTTTCTGTTATTTGCAATACATCTTAGAACTAAGAACTCAGAACCTAGAACTACTACCTACTCACCCACCTGTGGCTTATCAATCACCAGCGCCTCAACACTCGTCTCTCCGCCCGTGATCTTCACGATATCTTTGTCGACTTTTGCAAACTCTTTGTGTGCGTTATTGAAATGATTTACTGTCGTGCCCAAGCTATTGCCGAGCTTGCCCATAAATTCACTATATTTGCCTAGGTGCTGCCCGAGCTTGCCGACACGCACCTGGATGTCTTTTGCCTGCTCTTCAATTTGCAAGCTGCGAAGGCCTTGTAGAACTGTCTGCAGATACGCCATGAAACTCGTCGGGCTAACGATGATGACACGCTTGTCTCGAAACGCATATTCAATCAAATCACGGGAGCTGCCGCCCGTGCCGACGTTATTGATTAGCATGTCGTAGTAGAGTGACTCGCTCGGGATGAACATAAACGCAAAGTCCATCGTGCCCTCACTGGGTCGAATATACTTACTCGTTTCGTCGATGCGGCCTTTGAGGTCGGCTTTGACTTTCTGCAGTAATTTCTCGCGCACTTCTCCGCTCGACTCGATCATGCGGTTATAGTTTTCGAGTGAGAATTTACTATCGATCGGTAGAATCTTGCCCTTATCGAGAAATATCACCGCATCGACAATCTCACCGTCCTTGAATCGATATTGCATCTGGTACTGCGAGGGCGCCATGACATTTTCGAGCACGCTAGACAAGTAAAATTCGCCAAACACTCCGCGCTGCTTCGGATTACTGAGCACATTTTGTAGTGTCTTCAGCTCATCGGCCACATCGACGACACGGCGATTCGTTTCGTCGAGCTTGGCGAGTCGCTGTGTGACTTCTGTGACGATTTTTGCACTCTCAGTCAGCTGCCGCTGCATCGATCGCGACATATTCATATTCCCCTGCTCGAGCTTGTCACCCATCGACTGCTGCAACCCTGCGATACTGCGCCCTAGTTCTGTCACGTCTGCCTTCATCAGCTCTACGGCCGAAGCATTTTTGATTTCATTGAGCTTGGCCAGCACCACAAGCAGCACGACACCTAGCCCGAGAATCACTATGACCAACAAAACAATAAGCAGTATTTCCATACTACTTATTGTACCAGTATTCGAGTGTGTCTACGCGACGAGCAAGAGGCGTACAATCACCACGACCACAATCGTGACGACAAGCGACATGATAAAATTGCGAATCCGTGCGAGCCAAGCAAAGAGCCCATAGGCGAGACCAAACAGCACGATACTGCAAATGATATCCCAGTACCAAGCGAGCGGTGAGAGTACTGAGGCCAAACCCCATAGTGCAATTGTCGCTGCCAGCACAACCAATAGCGGCCGATAGATACGCAGGCGAGCAAGTGCAACCAACCCGACAATCGCCCCGAGCACCATCGCCACAATCATGGCATATGTCGGCGCCTGCGCACAGTCACTCACAGACTGCGGTCGACAGAGCACCGCAGAAAATATAAACGTATTCAGCAGGTGCATCGCTCCTGCGGTCACCAGACCAACACCCATCCCTGATATAATTGCTCGGATTACGTCGTCAGCACCCATTGTGACAAAAGGTGACATTGGCACGACACTCGCTGTCTCGTCATATACTGGCTCTCTCTTCACGAATAACTCCTCTTCGTTTTGATATAGTATACTATCTTTTCGAAGATTTTGCTAGACGATTTTTGAATAAATCTTTGTCGTGGAGATACCACACTGCCCCGACACACGCTACGGCGATACCACCCGCGACATCGAGTGGCGTGTGGACCAGCGCCAACACCCTACCGATACAGACAAGTAGTGTCATGACAAACATCGTGATAGTCAAGCGCGGACTGCGGCTGACATACCACACAGCGAGGGTCAAAAACATTGCAAACAGCGCGTGATCCGAAGGAAACCCAGGGTTGTTGAGCGACGACGCACCGGCATCGACGCCCAATTTCTCGAATGGACGCATCGCTTCGGGCTGCCATAGCGCCCCGAGAATCTTGGCGACAAAGTACGATGTGAGCCCTGCCATCACGACACGCGTATAGCGGTCATATCGGCTAGCCTTTGGTGCCCGCCAAAAAAACGCATACAACGCCACGAGCCCGATAGGCAGCATCAATCCGTCGGCGAGAAGCTTGGTAAAGACTTGCATGTACGTAGTATACCGCTACTTGGCGGTATTATGCCATACGCATAGCTCGTACCAAGACGTATTGGTCGATGCGAGCACGGCTCCAGCCACGAGTGAGAAGTTCGTCCCGTAGTCTGCCGACTAGCGCCATACGAAAGGCACGCTTGCTGCCAATTCCACTTTCCTTGACGATGTCGTCAAATGACCGAGTACGCGAAACAAACCGAAAATCTGCAGCCGACATACCAAGTAGTTCGGCACGGATATCTCCCTTGCGATCATGCCGCTGGAGGAGACGGTCAAATTGTGACTCGCGGCGTTTCTTGGTGAGGCGAATCTGCGTCACACCAGGAATTGCTGCAGCGATACTTGCCGCAACGAGTAAGGTTGCAACGGTTTTTGTTGAGAGCTTCATAGTTCAAACTCCTTTTCGTTATGTTTCTCTATCCGGTTGGCACTATTGATCGTGCTCATGCCTATAGCATACTACGTGAAAAGCCGTGAAAAGAAAGTGATTTTTGCAACGAATTACTCACCCCTGCAAACATATGCACTGACTACTGTTCCCAGACAAAGTCCTCATGGCCAAAGTGACCATAGCGAGCCGTTGCTTCGTATTGCGGTCGCTTGAGATTGAGCAGCTCGATGACACCCCTCGGACTGAGGTCGTAGCCTTCTACCATTTCTTGCACGCCATCGATACTCACCGAAGCTTCAAGAGGCTGATCGTAGCCGATTGCGTAGGCCAGTCGCACCAGCACTTCCTTGGCATCACGCGCTCTGAGATAGTCGACGGCGATTTTGCGCGCGGCATACGCTGCCGAGCGGTCGACTTTGCTTGGGTCCTTGCCACTAAATGCTCCGCCACCGATCGGGATACGCGGGCCGTAGTTATCGACGATAAGCTTGCGGCCAGTCAGGCCTGTATCGGCATCAAACCCACCAATTGTCCAGTCGCCCGCTGGATTGACATGATACTCGACAGATTCAGCAGCAACTGCAAGCGGTTCTTGTGCGAGCCATGCTTTCACCGCCGCCCTCAGCTCTGCAGTCGGTGCGTGCTGAAAACTCGCGACAACTGAGACAATCTCGCCATTACTCGTCGTAACCTGCGTCTTGCCATCATACGGCCACTTCTCAAATACATACTGGTTGAGTCGCCGCGCCAGCACTGTCTCGAGCGGCAGTAGTTCTGGTGTTTCGCTGCAGGCATAGCCAATCATAATCCCTTGGTCGCCTGCACCACCGGTATCGACTCCCTGTGCGATTTCTGGACTTTGTTGTACCAATCGCACTTCTGTTTCAACATCGCCCGCAATTCGTCGCACGATTTCCTCGACATCTACCACCGCATCTGACGTCACCTCACCCACGACGAAGACTTTGCCATGGCCACCGACAGCCTCGACCGCAACACGAGCATGGGGGTCTAGTGTGAGATACGCATCCAGCACGGCATCCGAAATCTGGTCACACAGTTTGTCTGGATGTTTCGGCGAGACACTCTCGGCGGTTTGTAATGTTATCATAAAAATATCCTTTCTGCAGACACACGCAGAAAGGACGAAGTAATTCATATCTTTCTCGCATGTCTACGAGCTAGACGTAGCACCTTATCGTACGGAGCGACAGGTTGCTGGCAGGTCATCGAGCTAGATCTCTCGCTGCACTCTTTATATTTTTTAATTGTTAATACTTGTTAGTATAGCACGCTCTATGCAGCGACGTGCCTACCACCTAGTAATTTGCGACACAGCCACAACGTCCCGACACTTACAAGAGGTGCGATTGCAATCAGCGCATACGCTCCAGGAATGACTCCATGCGGTGCGGCGATCGACATAAAAAACATATTTATCATATTTATGACACTATGCGCAAACACTGGTGCATAGAGAGAGTTCGTCTTCCAGTAGAGCCACGCCATCATCAACCCACACAGCGCCAGAAACCACACCTGTACACTCTGCCCCTCACCGCCGTGCGCCGTTGCGAATAGAAATGACGAGATGAGCGCCGGTACGATAAACGCTGCGCCTTTAGTTATCTTTGACTTCATGCGCGCGAGAGTATCGTACAAACTTTTAAATATGATTCCACGGTACACCAGCTCTTCGCCTAGCGGTGCCGCGATCGCCGCGCTAAATATCATCGCCAGGTCGCGCATCGCGTTCTCGCCCAAGCCTACTTGGTTTGCTACTTTGTCGCCAGCTTCGTTGAGCGCAGGTAGCAGTGTCGTCCCTGCCGCTGCGATAGCGACAAACAACACCCCCATCAGACCTGAATACACAAATTGACGAGTTGTGATGAGTGTTGTCAGCCCGAGGTCGGCGTTTGTATATGGCTTGCCTCGCAATAGTCGCACCGCCAGCACCCCGACGACAAACATCGTCAGATACTGCAGCGGTAGTAGTAGAGTTGTCGTGTTTTTGAGTGCTTCTGTGGTGTCTGCCATCGATGCGGCAAGAAGCGTTGGCACCAGTGCGCCAACTGTCGCGACGACCAACCCGATGATTGCATACCACCAGCGGAGATTGCCAGGTGCATGCGGTGAAGTGATTAGTTTTTTGATGAATTGATTCATGTCTCGTATTTTACAGGAAAATGGGGTGGTGTATAGGGGGAGATGGGAGGGAGGAGGGATATCGCTCACGCTGCTCACTCCTTCGCTTGCTCATTCTGGCAAAAGCAAGCTTTTCCAGAATTTCGCTGCGCTACGCCGAACCCCGCGAACTTTTGCTTTGCAAAAGCGGGGGCTCAAATCTCTCAGGCCAAGTAAAAACACCGTCACGAGGACGGTGTTTTTACTTGGCTGGGGATGAGGGATTCGGTCACGTCCCGCGACCCCGACGCACCGCGGCAACGAGCATAGCTCGTTCCGGCTGACGTCCTTGCGACGATTCCCCGAATCGTCTCACCCCCTCATGCTTCGCATTCGAGGCTTCGAATCCCTACTTTCGAACAAAGCAATATCCCGTAGGCATGTATGTCTACGGGATATTACTTGGCTGGGGATGAGGGATTCGAACCCCCGAATGCTGGGACCAGAACCCAGTGCCTTACCACTTGGCGAATCCCCAAGACTTACAAGATTATACCACCATCTGTTACCTGCCTCAAGATTATCGTCTCGGCATATCTCGCACAACGATACCTGCGGAAATAACCAGCATCGTCACAAGCAACAACGCCCACCAGCCATAATACAGCGAAATCGTGGCACCAAATAGCCCTGATTCGACCAGTTTATTGCCGACTAATTCGAGATAACTATAGACTGCAAAGAGTAGCAGCGGCACAGACAGTACTGCAACTCGGGAAATACGCCAGACACGCTCTGAGATACGCATCGATAGCAAATACGGCAGCGCAGCAATTTCCAGCAGTGGCAGTAGTACCGTCACCGCAGCTGCGACTATCGTCCCGCCCGGCAATCTAAATGACTCAACAATCGGCAATAGTTTTTCAAATCGAAACAATTGCATCACCACCAACACAACATACAGGCCGGCGAGCCACAACGCTCTGAAATACTCTGGTGAGTCGAAAAATTCTTTTGGAAATATTGCTCGCACTAGCTGCTTCATACACCTAGTATAGTTGTTTATACACAGATTTTTGCAACTATTAGTACAAAAAGTGCTTGCGCTTATGAAAAATAGCATGTATTGTATCAATTAGCGAAGTTACAAAAACAAACACCAAACAACACTTGTTTCATCGCTCTACGTTAAATCCACCACAACAAGTAAGAGTAGTCAGGTCCGTGAGATGCTGGCTACTTTTATATATTAGCCTTTTTGCTGTTCGATTCACGCCAGGCAGCAATTTGTCCATGGTGACCACTAAGCAGCACATCGGGTACTTTCACCCCCTGCCACTCCTCAGGGCGCGTATACTGCGGAAACTCAAGCGTCTCTCCGTCGCTGAAACTCTCTATCGCAGCACTCTCTGCACCACCAAGCACTCCAGGTATAAGCCGCACAATCGAATCGATAATCGTCATCGCCGGTAGTTCGCCGCCAGTCAACACATAGTCACCAACACTCACCTCTTGATCAACCAGCTTCATAATCCTTTCATCGTAGCCCTCGTAGCGCCCACAGATAAAGATATAACCCTGGTCGCTCTCGCTATATTCCTGGGCAAGCGACTGCTTCCAACGAGCGCCACGTGGTGTCATGAGGAGCACCTTCGCAGTCGGGTCTTGTGTCTTGGCGTGTTGCACGGCATTCCAGAGCGGCTCAACCATCAGCAGCATACCATCGCCGCCGCCATACGGTGTGTCATCGACTTGCTTGCGAGGGCCCAGCCCAAAGTCACGCAGCTGCACAGTCGTCAATTCGACGAGCTGCTTGTCCTGGGCTTTCCACATCATAGAATTGCCAAATACTCCCTCAAACATCTCTGGGAACAGCGTAATTACCTGGAACTTTTTCATTGTTTGTAGTGTAGCATGCTTTGACAGATGTCGCTAGTGGTTGTGTAGGTATACTTGACATTCTATGTAGTTTATGCTAATATGGAAGAATCTGGCAATACTGCTAGATGCACCCCTTGAGAAAGTGGAATACATCATGTTCTGGATCATCTCTGCAGCACTCGTCATCGCGTATGTCGCGAACAAGATCTTCCGTAACGAGCAGGACGCTCGTGACAAGGCGAAGGTCGACGAGGACTACTGGCCAGATGAGGCTGGTACCTGACAAACTTCCGTGGGTGCAAGCCCACCGATTATAGCCCTCCGACCACTGTGGTCAGAGAGCCCGATCGGTGGGCTATTTTCGTGGTATAATAAAAACGCTTATGGAATTTGAATCACCCAGCCAGACTGGCACACCTCACCCGCAAGATATCGATGACGCAACACGTATCGCTGCTATGACCAAAAAGACTGTTCTGGTGCCGCTTCATGGCGACATCGCTCCCGAGGACCCCGTCGATGAGCAGATAGCCAACCAACACATAATATCGCCAGCACTCGCCAATATTCCGATTGATACAGAGGCGACTGTCGTCCCATCTTCGAGCCCACAGGATACATCTGTCAAAGACACCTATATTGCAGCACGCGCGGACGACAAGAAAAAAAGACTACTTGTGCTCTCCGGCATCGCAGTCGTAGCTGTGGCGCTCGCGTCCGGCATCGCATTGATGGTGCTCTAGCCCCGCAGACAAGTGATTGATACTTACTTGAGCCAGCCTATTTCGCGCAGTCCCCTATACACCTCACCACCTAAATACCCACTCAACAAAGAGTGGGTATTTAGTACAAATAAGTCTCTCAAACCATTTGTGGTTTGCTCGCATGAGCCTTTTCTTGTTCAGTGTTCTCGCATTGAACTAATGTTAATTATATATCGAGATCATCTAGTTCTGCAAGCTCTTTGCGGGACTTTCTTGCGAAGTCGCTCTCTTCGGGTTCGTCGTTTTCCACATCATCACTGGTAGAGTTGTCCACAGCGTCATCCGACACTGCACGCACATCATCCGATGCAGCTTGTGTCTCGTCGCCAGACACTACTCGGTCGTCAGACTGAGCCTGGCGATCTTCGCGCACTGAATCATCGCTCGATATGACCGTTGACTCATCTGGGTTGTCGTTGTTGACGATCTTGAGGTTGTACCGCGCGGTGTTTTTGGTACCGAGCGCACGCAGCAAGGTGCGCAGGCTCTGCGCCGTCACGCCACGACGGCCGATGACACGCCCGAGGTCTTCTGGATTGACGGTGAGTGTCAGTAGGACGCCTTTTTCATCGACAATCCTCTCGACGACGACGTCGTCCGGGTGTTCTACGAGTGATGCTACGATATATTCTACAAATTGCTGGTCAATAGTTGACATGCCCCTGTCTCCTTTTCTGTCTCACTGTTGCTATCGTATCTTTATTGTAGCACTAGCGACGTGCAAACAAAAACAACCTGCATGTCGGCGAGGCTGTTTTTTGGAGTGTACTATTCGGCTGCAGCTTCTTCGGTCGTAGCTTCTTCAGCTGGAGCTTCTTCCTTTGGCTGGTTTTTGCGGAGCTTTTCGGCGTTGCGGATAGATTTGCTCTTGCTATCATCGTGCTGCTTCACCCACTTTGGCAATTTCACACCTGCTGTTGCAAGTAGTTTCACGACACGAGGTGTCGGCTGGGCGCCATTGTCGAGGTATTTTTGTGCAGCCTCTACTTGGACATTTGCTTCTTTGGTATGTGGGTTGTAGGTGCCAACATAGGCAACCACACGGCCGCTGCTAGGGTGACGATGAGATTCTTGGACCGCGAGGCGGTACACAGGGTAGGCTTTGCGGCCAACGCGTTGCAAACGAATTGCGAGCATAAACTTAAAACTTCCTTTTACTTCACTTATGAGTTGTTTTGATACTTCTGCACCATTTTACATGGATTTATCAGATTAGTCAATCTGTTACCTATTTTTTGCGCGCTTCATAGGCTGCCAGTGCTGCGCGAGCAGCGACTTGCTGGGCTGATTGCTTGCTCGGCCCCGTGCCCTCACCCATGAGCGTGCCGTTGACATACGCACCGAGCGTAAAGACCTTGTCGTGATCCGGACCGATTTCCTCAATCACTTTGTAGACAGGTGTCGCGCCGTCAATGCGCTGGCTCACCTCTTGGAGGTGGCTTTTTGGATCACGCCAGGTGCCTTCGTTGAGGATGAGATCGAGCTTGCTCAAGATATGCGTCGCAATAAACTCGTACGCCCTATCATAGCCTTGATCAAGGTAGATTGAGCCGATTGTGGCCTCAAAAGCATTCGCCAGGATCTGCATACGCGCTCGCTCTGACCCCTGCTTCTCGCCCTTACTCATGCGCACGAGTGGCTCGTAGCCGAGCTTCTGACCCGCATCGCCGATACTTTCGGTGCGCACGAGCGCCGCTCGCCAACTGGTCAAGATCCCTTCTGGCTCTGAGAAGTTTTTGTACAGATAATCCGTCACGACGAGCTCGAGCACCGCATCCCCGAGAAACTCCAGGCGCTCATTGTGTTCACTAACACTTTTTTTGTGCTCGTTGACATAGCTACGGTGCGTGAGAGCAGTAATCAGAAGCTGAATATCCTTGTATTCAATCCCTAATTTCTCCCTCGCGAACTCGACATATGGGCCAATTGGCATTCCACTCATTGTCGCCTCCGGATCATGAGACAACTGTAAACAGTTTTCTCATCACTCAGCGCGCAGGAGTAAATCCTGACGATCTGGTTGCTCTTTCCAAAAATCTCAATCTCGCTCATAAATTCTCTTCCCTTATGCGTGTTTTCGCCTTCAACATCAATTTTGCGATATCCTCATACTCGATCAAGTCGAGCGCTTTATTAAACGGAATCCATTCGATACCATTCATCCACTCTTCTTTCTGGATTTCATCACCGCTCGTGCGCACACGCACGAGGTAGATTTGCGTCGTCATGAGCACGAGGCGATCGATACGACGGTAGCGAAAGTGAATCTTGCCGAGCCATCCGAGCATATCCACGTCAGTCAGGCCAGCCTCTTCGCCAATTTCGCGACGTGCCGTCTGTACGGCGGTTTCACCCTCTTCGATATGACCTTTTGGTATCGTCCAGCGGTCTTTTGCGTCTTGGATGAGGAGTATTTCGACTCCTGTTTTGCCGTGACGAAAGACTATCCCACCTGCGGTCGGTTCACGGACAATTTCTTGGATCGAGGCTTTTGGTTTGAAATACTTTTTGAGCGTTTCGAGCCTAGGCTTTTGTGGTTTTGACATGGTCTGAGGTGTCTCCTAGCAGAGTTCGAAACGCCGTACCAAGTACGCCATTGATAAACTTGCTTGAGTTATCAGAACCAAATGCTTTGGCGAGCTCCACCGCTTCGTTGATCGCAACTTTTGGCGGCACTTCTTTGCCACGGTGCAGCAACTCGTAGAGCCCGAGGCGCAGGACAGCGCGGTCAATCCGTGCAATCTGCTCGATCGGCCACTCGGGTGCAATCGGTTGAATCTTGGCATCGAGATCGGCTTGTTCGGCGATGACGCCTGCCACGAGATCTTTGACAAACTTTGTATCGTCAATGGCAGCCTCGTAACGTGATAGGTTTCTGCCGAGAATTTCATCCATATCCACCGACGGATCCTCAGAGCCGGTACGAAATTCATATTCGTAGAGGGTCTGAAGTGCGACGATGCGTCCCAGATGACGGTTTGAGGCCATTGCAGTT
Source organism: uncultured Candidatus Saccharibacteria bacterium (assembly GCA_964581485.1). Classification (GTDB taxonomy): domain Bacteria; phylum Patescibacteriota; class Saccharimonadia; order Saccharimonadales; family Saccharimonadaceae; genus Saccharimonas. The sequence goes on along the minus strand of CAZOOQ010000012.1, from coordinate 10,809 downwards.
GGTTCTTTCTTTGTTAATTATCCACCCTAACAAGTAGGCTGGTTAGGCTTTCTTTTTTCCAGTTTCGTTCTTGGTCGTTTTCACCTTGACTGGTGATTTCGTGTTGACACGACGAGCAAGCTCGAGGCGCAAGTGGCTCCGGCGGAGACCGGTCTTGCGAGGGCTGCTCTGTTTCTTTGGCTGCGCCATGAAATGTTCTCCTTTTCTAGGTTGTATAAAACTTGGTGTTCATTATATCGTATTTGACGCTTCACCTCAAGTATTTGACAGATGTATTTTTTTAAGCAGAAGCTTATTGACTTTTAAATCTATACGTGCTATAATCGTATTACTGGATAATTCAGTTCAGTACTCCGTACTTTTAGAAAGGAGAGAGGTATGAGCCTCTCCGCTGCAATCCTCATCTTCACCATCGAGTCTGCGATCGTCATTACGGTTGCCATGCTCGGAAGGAACGAAATGAAAATCCGTACATTCTTCGTACGATTCCTGGGAGCGGTCACTGCGATCGCTGCGCTCATCGCCTTCCTCCAAGCAAGCACGCTCGAAGCAACGGGACAAGAGATGGGAAGTCAGTTGTGGATCCTGGTAGGATTCGCCGGCTTCAATGCACTGCTCTTCACAAGCGCCCACAGCGCTAAAGAGCGTCTTCAGTACGGAATCCCCCGTTCCTCCAAGTGAGGGGCGGGGGGTTTCCCTTATATTATGGTCTAGGCGACGATGCTGACTAGCTTGTTTTTGACGTAAATCACCTTCTTTGGCTCGCCATTGACATGTCGCTGCACATTCTCGTCCTCTAGGGCGAGTTTTTTGATGTCATCTTCGGTGGTGTCGAGTGCGACTTCGAGCTTGCTGCGTAGTTTACCATTTACCTGTACGATGATCGTCATCGTTTCAGATACAATCTTTGCTTCGTCCCACTGTGGCCAGTCGACAAAGTCTAGCTGGCTGTCGTGCCCCAACTGCTGCCACAACTCTGCCGCCATGTGCGGTGCAAGTGGCTGCGCCAACTGCACTAGTATTTCGAGGGCTTGCTGCCACTCCGGCGTGAAGCCATCGAGCTTGAGCTTGTAAAGTTCATTGACACATTCCATCTGTGCAGCGATAGCAGTGTTGAAGCCCAGTCGTTGGTAGTCGTCAGTAACTTTCTTGATTGTGGCATGCATCAAGCTGTCGAGTGCTTTTGCATCTGCCTTGCCAGATTTGTCGCTCTCATCATACTCCTGTACCAGTGTCCACAGGCGGTTCAGGAATCGATAGACGCCTGCGATACCGCGAGAGCTCCAGTTGCTGTCTTCATTAATCGGCCCGAGGAATAGTTCAAATACACGCAGCGCGTCTGCGCCATAGCCAGCATCAATCACTTCGAGCGGGTCGACGACATTGCCGAGACTCTTACTCATCTTGCGGCCGTCTTCGGCTTGGATGAGCCCGTGGTAGACGAGCTGCTTGACTGGTTCGGTGAAATCAACCAGCCCCATATCCTGGAACACATGCGTCCAAAATCGCACGTACAGGAGGTGCGCCACCGCGTGGTCGCCCCCGATATACATGTCGAGCGGCGCCCAGTAGTTCGCTTTGGCAGGCTCCCACGCAGCTTGGTCGTTGTGCGGGTCAGTGTAGCGCAGCAGATACCAGCTACTACAGGCGTAGCCGTCCATCGTGTCGGTTTCGCGCTTGGCAGGCTGGCCGCATGTCGGGCAAGTTGTATTGACCCACGCTTCGTCAGCTCCGAGTGCCGTCTTGCCGTCGCCCCGAGGCGCAAAGTCTTCGATGACTGGCAACACGACTGGCAAATCTTGCTCTGGAACCGCCACCGCACCGTGCTCATCACAGTGGATAATCGGAATCGGCGCACCCCAGTAGCGCTGGCGGCTAATCAGCCAGTCGCGCATCTTGTACGTGACCTTCGCTTTGCCCACACCTTGCTGCTCGAGCCAAGCGACAATTTGCTCACGCGCTTCGCTAGTGGGCATGCCGTCGAAGGTACCAGAATTCACCAGTATCCCCTCGCCATGGCTGAACGAAACAATTCCACTCTCAGCCACGTACTGCTGCCATCCTACTTTGTGATGATTCCATGTGATGCGCCCCTCGACCTGATCCTTCTCAAGCCATTCAATCTTATGCTTACCCTCATCTATCTCGCTCTCTACTTGCACGCTACTATCGATGACGACTTCGTAAAAAGCACCCCAGGTCCGTTGATTTTTGTTTTTTGTATGTCGGTACCCGTTTACTCCTACGTGCGGCGTAACTTGACGGATGGATATAATGTCTGTATAACCGACTTCCTCACGAATCTCGCGACGAATTGCGTCCTCAACAGTAGTATCTTCTGCATCTACACCTCCGCCTACAAAGTGGATATGCTCATCATTTTCATACTCAACCAAATACTTTCCATCTTGATTGCAAATAATCGCATCAATGACTGGCCTGTCTATCTGTTCAACGTCATCGCGAACTGCACTTGGCCCTTCAATAATCTCTTCGTAATCTGCAACGACCTGGATAACTGGCAAGTCAAACTTCTCTGCAAACGCAAAGTCACGCTCATCGTGCGCGGGGACGGCCATGATTGCGCCAGTGCCATAGCCCCAGAGCACGTAGTCGGCCACCCAAATCGGAATCTTCTCGCCAGTCGCAGGATTGACGGCATAGCTACCCGTGAAGACACCGGTCTTTTCCTTGCCTTCGCTACTACGCTCGATTTCAGACTTCTTCACAGCCTCATCGACATATGAAGTCACCATTTCGCGTGTATTGTCGTTTACCAGCTCTGCAACCAACGGATGCTCGGGTGCCAGTACGAGGAATGTCGCGCCAAAAATAGTGTCGGGGCGAGTGGTGAAAACGGTAATTGACGATTCGCGATTGGCGATTGGCGATGAATTAGCAGTTTGCGATTTGCGATTCAATTGCTCATAGTCGTTTGCTAATTGATTGCTATTTGCCAATTGCTCATAGCTAATTTGAAACTGTATTTCCGCCCCCTCACTTCGACCAATCCAATTCTCCTGCGCACTCTTGATCTTCTCGGGCCAGTTGAGTGCAGGGATTTCATCGAGGAGCTCGTCGGCGTAGTCAGTGATCTTGAAGAACCATTGTTTCATCGGCTTTTTGACGACTACTGAATCACAGCGCCAGCATTTGCCGTTCACGACTTGTTCATTTGCAAGGACGGTTTTGTCATTTGGGCACCACCACTGCATGGCTTCTTTTTGGTAGGCCAGGTCGCGCGCATAGAGCTGCGTAAATATCCACTGCGTCCACTTGTAATACTCGGGATCAGTGGTGTTTATTTCTCGCGACCAATCGATACTCGCACCAACTCGCTGTAGCTGATTTTTGAAATTCGCGATGTTTGTTGCTGTAGTTTCTTGCGGGGTTTTACCAGTCTTGATAGCATAGTTCTCGGCTGGCAACCCGAAGCTATCCCAGCCCATCGGGTACATGACATTGTAGCCAAGCGCACGGCGAAAACGAGCTACTCCGTCAACAATCGAATGCTCCATGAAATGCCCGGCGTGCATCCCGGCACCACTCGGGTACGGAAACATACCAGTCACATAGTACTTTGGCTTGTCGCTGGCATCTGGCGCCTTGTAGCGACCGTCACTCGCCCAGATTTGTTGCCATTTTGGTTCGATTTCAGATGGATTGTAACGTTTCATTACTTTTCAGTATAGCAAATTACAGATTGAAGAATGTGGTTTTCGTCTGCATCCACGAATCAGACTTGCGTACAAGCTTGCCGTGGTGTTCGGGTGTTACTAGTTGCTTGACGGATTCTTCGAGAAATATCGTATTTTGCGAGCCTTTGACGAGTACTGCCGCACCCTCGACCGCATGAGCATCAACATACCCGGCAGCGTCGATAGCGTTTTTGGCCACATATACTTTGCAACCACGCTGCTCGGCGGTGGGTGCAAAATATTGCTTCATCTCAGGGCCGACCGTCACGACAAGATCGAGGCGCTGCGGGTCGCACTGCTCAGCGAGCAGTGTGTGCTCGCGCGCCGCCGTCTCGCCAAGCTCGCGCATATCGCCAAGTATCGCGACACGCTGTGGTGCATCGATCTCATACAGTGTCTGGAGTGCGGCAGCCGCGGCGGCGGGACTAGAATTGTAACTATCGTCGATGACGATACGCTGCTTGAGCCCTGGTAGCATATTCATGCGTCCCGGAGTTGCGCGTAGCTTGCCCATGCCCTCCGCAATCTCATCGCTCGACACGCCGAGCATACTCGCCACCGCAGCCGCGCCTGCCGCAGCGCGCGTACTATGCACCCCCAGGAGACCCAGGGTTGCACCGCACACCACCGCGCCATGCGCCAGCACCTGCCCCTGATAGCCTGTCTCTGCCGAGAATGAGTCGGTCACAAATGCGTACGTCGCATCCGAAGATGTGCCGTATGTCTGATACGCTTTGCCGTCGAGCAGCTTGAGGTATTTCGTTTCGATATCGTCAGCATTTACTAGCAGCTGCTTGGCATATGTTGCGACACTCAGCTCCTCAGCCGCTACTGCATCGAGTGTACCAAAAAATTCCATGTGCTCTGGCGTAATCGCCGTCACTACCGCGATGTCGGGCTGCAAGTAATCACCAAACTGCGCGATATCCCCTGGAGAATCCGTACCTAGCTCTTGCACAATAACCTCGACGTCACTCGGTGCCGCTATCCGCTGTCGAGCGAGCCGAAAGACGCACAGCCACTGCCCAACATTGGTCAATCGTGCCGGTAGCTCTATGTCAAGAATTGCCAGTGGCACCGAAATCGCCGTATTGAAATTACCTGCATGCATCCGTACGCGGTACTTCTCCCTGAGTAGTGTGGCTATCATATGTTTGGTGCTTGTCTTGCCGACACTGCCAACAACAACGACGAGCTTGATATCTGGGTGGGCCGCAAAAAATCGACGCGTGTATTGCTGTAGCTTACGAACGACCAATCGTTTCAGCATAGTAGCGACTATTTGAAGCGCTCAAAAAACGCGCTTTTTACGGTCATCCAGTCAGGGCTTTGTCGCACCAATTCGACATCTTCTGACATATTGCAAAGTATCTTTACGGCTTCTTCCATGTAGTAGCCGTCTCGTGGCCCCTTGACGAGCACTGCCGCACCCGACTCAGTCACCGTGCGAATAAACGTCCCGGCCTCTATAGCATCGGCACAGACTTTCACCTGACACCCGCGAGCACGAGCAGCTGGCGCCAGATATTTTGTCGCCTCAGGCCCGACAACCACTACCCAGCTCAGTAAATCTGGGTCACAAAGACTGCCGATTTTTTCGTGCTCAGCTTGACTGATAGGACCGAGGTTTGTCATATCTGCAATCGCTGCGATACGGATAGGTGCTTGGTCAAACCCATACAGTGCCTGGAGGGCCGCCTGGGTAGTGAGCGGACTTGAATTGTAGGTGTCGTCGATAATCCGCGTGTCATCGATGCCATACAGTAGATTCATACGCCCCGCAACTGGGCGAATCAGCTGAATACCGCTGACAATCTCGTCTGCCGACATCCCCATTTTGGCTGCTGCTGCCACCGCTGACATGACGGGTCGCAGACTATGCTCACCGACTACTTTCAGGGTTGTCGCATACGGTTGTGCAAATTCTGGAGCGACCACTCGCCCCACAAATCCACCCTCGGGAGAGAAATCATCAATCTCGAAATGATACTCCGCGAGAGCGCTCGTGCCGTACGTCGAGAAATTCGGTGTTTGAATATACTCCGCAAACCGTGGCTCGATATCGTCACGGTTGATAAGTGCATGGCGGGCATAATTTGTGATAGACAGCTCCTCCTGGGCAACTGCTTCGATAGTCCCAAACGTGTCCATATGCTCAGGAGTCACCGAAGTCACTACCGCTAGATCTGGCACCATAAATGACGCGTAGCGCGCCATGTCGCCAGGCTTACTCGTGTAGAGCTCCTGGATGACAATATCGGCGTCAGTTGGCTGCTCGACACGGTTTTTTGCGGCCTTGAGTACGGCGCGCCAAGCAAACATACTATCGGGTTTCTCGGGGTAGCGAATACCCAAAATACCCAGAAGCATCGAAATATCTGGGTCTACCGCCGCCCCATCATGCATGCGGACGCGGTAGCGCTGCGATAGCACATCGGCGATGGCACGCTTGGTACTCAGTTTCCCCGCGCTACCCGTCACGACAATCAGCTTTACATCACGGTGCCGTGCAAAATACTGCAGGACGTTCTTTTCTAGTTTCTTTTGGACATAATTCTTAAACATATACACTACTAGTGTACTACATTAGTCAGTAGTTTTATTGTTTTCTGACTGGTAATGCTCAATCTGCTGGTTATACATTTCCATGAGCAACGCAAACTCTGCAATAGCCGGATCCTCAGGCGGTAGTCTGTCTCGCGCGATCTCAAGAATTGTGCGGTAATACGTCATCTTGTCCTCAAGTGTCACATTGAACAGCTCGACTGAGTGCGCCTTGTCGCTAGCTTGATGCTTGTGCAATTCTGCAATCCGACAAGTCAATGCGTGCGTCTTGTCTGTTGCGACAAGACGCAGTGCGTCGCAGTTTGTTGTCGCACGCAACTTGTCATAATACCTAGCGATATCCTCGGACTTATCTTTGGTCGCGACATCGACCATCTCTGCGGCATGACCGCCAAACTCCTGCGCGATGAGCTCTTGCGTGACCCTGCCATCAGAATCTTCAACAGTATCATGTAGCAACGCTGCGACTAGCAAGTCTTCCTCTCTTGAGTGTGGCGCCGCAGTAGTAGGATCAATACCATACAGCTCACCGACCATCAGCATCGTTTCGAAAGGATGCGCTAGAAACGGCTTGTCGGCTAGTTTGCGGCGCTGCCCAGCATGCGCTTCGGCGGCGACGGCTAGTGCTTGCTTGAGTCGAGGTGTCAGTTTTTCGAGATCATATTCATGTGTATCAAGCTCGAGAATATCGGCATGGTCAAGCAAACCCAAATAATCCGCCGATGGTCCTCTCTCCCTACTCATCGTTCTAGTTAGCATACGCCACCCTACTATCTACAGCAAGTTATTGAACTTTTACCCTCTCTCCGCTATAATAATTTCTCGTACGCAGTCTTTTGTGCATGCGGGTATAGCTCAGTTGTTAGAGCGCTTCCTTGCCAAGGAAGAGGCCAGGAGTTAGAGTCTCCTTACCCGCACCAAGCCAAGAACCACCCTCGCGGTGGTTTTTTGCTTGGTATGTATTGAATTACTCTAACTTCTGGCCTCGACCCGAAAACAATAGCCAGGATTACTCTTGATTCAGCCATTTGGCTGGGTCAAGAGTTTAGAGTCTCCTTACCCGCACCAAGCCAAGAGATGTCACCAGTGTGATTATCTGTATACCAAAGTTCGAATCCATTTCGAACATAAATACTAGAAGTTTCAGCCTATGCTCGGGCGCAGACCGTTGGCTGAGCCTCAAAAGAAAAACACTTTAGTCTTTGGGTAAACTACCTGCCGCGAATATTATTTTTAGCCAGTGACACGGAAACTACGCCAGATATAGCATCAGCTTTTGTTTTTATTTAGTATGCTCTATAGCAAGACGTCCACGCGTCGCGACAATTGCCACGACTGCTAGTGTCATCATGCCTAGCGCGGCGGGCCAGCTGTTGGCGACCGCCGCTCCACTCAGCGTTGCGACGACAAAGAGCGACCAGTTGACGCTATTGTGTCCAAGTATGGCAAGTAACACACTACCACGCGCCCTATTGACGAGCCACGACATCACCACCGACATACTGACGATAAGCACAAGGTATGCCCATAGCTGCGATACATCGCCGCGTGCCGTGTCCCATTCGCGGGTAAAGAACAACGGCGCATGCCACAGACAATGCACAATACCCAAAATAACTGCCGCAACAAGAGGGTGATAGCGCTGCTGCAACAGAGGAAGCGCAAAGCCTCGCCAGCCTCCCTCTTCCTGTATCGGACCGCCCGCAAGATATACGACAAAAGTCGTAAGTAGTGTCACGACAACCGCAGGCGATAGATCAGACGAAATACCGACGCCACTAAGCAGAAAGTATGCGGAGCAAATCACTGCAGGGATGGCGATGAGAGCAAGAATATACGCCAGTGGGTGCGCCCTCCACTGCGTGAAACTCTTTCGCAATTGCTTTGTTCCTTTGCGACCACTTACGATACGAGTGACCACAAATACAGCAACGAGTGGCCCAGCAATAAGCCCCAACTGATTAATGCCGGCAACAGCAGAATATGGTAATTCATATGGCAACAGTCCGATACCCGTTTGCGATAGCCACCACGGACTCCACCCAAGCCATGATCCAAGATACGCCAGAACAAAAAATGACAAGAGAGGGTGGGAGCGAGTTGTATCAAGCAGTTTGTTGTTTGTTGCTTTTTGATTCATGGGACTAATTATACCCTATTCTCCTTGCTACCTTTCGGTGAGATGACCAAAAGCAAATAGTCGGCAAGAGCCTGAACTTCCGGGCCTCACCAAACACCTAAACAACAGGGAGAAAAGCTCTCTTTCTCTGCTACAATTAGATCATGCAGACAATCCAGCAGCGAAGATCAGCTATCATCTCAGGCTTTGCTCTTCTTGCCATGGCTATTTTGGCAGGATACGCGAATTTCGGCGTATTACATGCTGGTGGGTCGCACCTACTCGCCGGGATTCTCTTTTTGGTGGTCGCCGCGCTCGATATCGTGGTTGCCTACTATTTATACAGATTGCTCTACGACACCGACAAGAAATTATCGCTATGGACGATGCTCGTCAGAATGTTCTATGCCGCAATCTTGATAACTGCGTCAACACTACTCATTAACGGAAAGGTCGAAGACTTTAACGCGATATGGAGCGGCGGCCTGTTGCTATTTGCTGTGCATCTTTTCTTGTTATCGATGCTGCTGTTTCGGGCTAGTTTTGCACCAAAATGGCTGTCAGCTTTGATTGCTATTGCGGGACTAGGCTACGGGATAGATAGTATCGGCACATTGGTGTCGACTACTTATACGCTGGATATCGCAAGCTTCACATTTATAGGTGAGGTCGTGCTGATTTTCTGGTTGCTGTGGGTAGGATTTCGAAAGCGCCCATAAGTAGCACTAACGTAATTCTCCATTCAGTCCAGTCACGCGTATCGTAGTATCAAGTACTATTTCGAGCTGCGTTCGCGCTTTGGCGCTTCGTCGAGTTCGACGACCTCTGCATCGTCAGCTGCGCGCTTGAGCGATTCGATGCCTTTCATCGCGCCGTCTTTTGAGCGATATGCTTCGCTCCATGCCAACTCTTCGCCGTTGGCCGCCACGAGGCGCCAGTGCCAATCACTGTCAGATTTATTCTTGTAGACTTGAAACTTTGGCTTTCGCTCACCTTTTGAACTAAGTGGATTGATCTTGTCGAGCATTTGTATCCTCCTGCGTTGCTATTAGTGATTGTATTGTAAACTTTCCAATCGAAATAAACTATGACAAATATCACACTTTAGTCATCGGCTAGATTGACGTGCGGCGACCAAAAATCATACCCACGACACCCACAACGATGCCTATTACCACTAGCGCAATCAGCGCAGTCCAGTCAAATACACTGGCAGTCACTGCGCCTACACCGCTCACTACCGTTGCATCTTGGCCAAATATGCCAGAAAATGGCGCGACGACCGGCGTGCTCCACTGGTAAATCCAATCCACGAAGCCATTTGCGGGGTTTGCTCCGATGAACCTCAATACAAAACGTAGGGCGACCAAGGCTTCAAGTATGCCGCCGATTGCGTAAATTATTCCTGCGATCATGATGATTCTCTCCTTTGACTTAATTATACGCGACTAGGGCGACTTGCCCTAGCGCACAGAGTCTATGTATCTTTCTGTCCGTGTTCGCGGTCGTGAATATGACTATGATCGAGGCCATAGTGATGAGCGATTTCATGCCACAAGGTGCGCTTGATTTGTTCGTACAGTCGGGCTTCATCACTACCAGAAATTTGCTGAATCGGATGCTTAAATAACGTGATTTTGTCTGGCAACACTCCACTATAGCTCGCGCTGTAGCGAGCGGTGAGCGGAATGCCTTCGTACAAACCAAGCAATAAGCTCCCCTCCCGTACACCTTGCTTTTGCAGTTGCTCGCTAGTTGGCTCGTCAGCAAATGTGATAGCGACATTGTCGAGATTTTGCACATATTCCTGCGGCATTTCACTCATGGCGCGCACGATGAGCGCATCGAACGCTTCGTCGTCTAGCTCTGGCATTACTGGCACTTATTTCCGTAGAGTTGATCGTAGGTCATGGTAGTTGCTGCTTTTGGATTTGCTTTGACGATTGACTGGTAGCACTGTTGGCGCTTCTCTGCAGCGGCGACATCGATTTTTTGCTGTTCTTCGGCTTTCTTTTGCTTGGCGACAGCTTGCGCGTGCTGCATCTGACCATATCCAAACATTCCACCGATTGCCACGACGACAATTACCACTGCCGCGATCGCATGCCTGCGACGAAACCTATAGCTTATACCAACAGGAAATGATTTCTTATTTTTCTGAGGTTTTGCGTGAGACTGCGCAGGCAATTTGCGTTCGATACTCGTCATCATACGCGAACTGGCTAGGACTTTACGCCCTAGCCTTTGCCGCCGTATTCCTACCGGTGAAAGCGCCCTCCGTTGCATTGTTTATATAATAGCAAGTGAAGTGCCCACTTGTCTATCAGTGCTGACTTTAGTAAAATAACAGGAGTGTGGCTCTTTAGCTCAGCTGGTAGAGCAGAGGCCTGAAGAGCCTTGTGTCACTGGTTCAAGTCCAGTAGGAGC
>CAZOOQ010000011.1:0-22759 GCA_964581485.1 uncultured Candidatus Saccharibacteria bacterium | reverse complement strand
AGACTGCCCCAGGCAGTCTTCACCCGGATTGCCAGGATGAGAACCTGGTGTCCTAACCGTTAGACGATGGGACCATGCTAGATTATTAATTATACCAGGGTTCGGTTCCGCGCGGGAATCGGCCACCTTGTCGGCGGCCCCGCCTCGACATACTTGAAGCATAGCTTCAAATCTGTCTCCGGCCTTGCAGACTGCCCCAGGCAGTCTTCACCCGGATTGCCAGGATGAGAACCTGGTGTCCTAACCGTTAGACGATGGGACCAAATTTCGAGTGAAGAGCGACAAAAATTAGTGTACTCATTTTTGCGCTATTCCGAGAAATTTGCGTTCCATATGACAGTTTAGCTGGCATATGGGGCATGTTCAATGAAAGGTACAGCAATAATGCTTTGCTATTTTAACAGATTACAGACTTTATTGTCTACACCTGCGTAAGGGTATTGCGCGACAGTCTTCAACCCGTTACTATAACTCCATCATGCTTGCGACGCAGCACACACATACCCGAACATACGCCCTCGCTGCTCTTGGCGTCCTAGGAGTACTTATCATTCTCACTGTTGGTGCATTGTATTATCAGCGCATAGGGGATGTCAGCCCGGCTCAGACACCCCCTGTCGCAGTCACGCCACCAAAGACCGTCGCGCCTGCGCCTGCTAGCCCGCCGAAGCCGACTGTAGCGCCACCCGACTACAAAATACCCCCGAGCGTCAATGGGCTCGCGCCAGTCATTTCGACGCTCGATACCAAACAAAACGTCGTCTTCCTCGGCATCGATGACGGTGCCTTCAAAGATCCGACAGTCGTGAGTCTCATGAGACAACACCACATAAAAGCCAGCCTTTTCCTCTCCAAACTCTTCATCGCGGGCAACCCAGACTTCTTCAAGCAACTTACTGCTGAGGGCTCAGTCGTCGAAGATCACACCCTCAGCCACAATCTCCGCATGGTAGATACATTGAGCTACCAGGCACAAAAAGACGAAATCTGCGGCATGGCAGACTACGAAGAAAAAATCTACGGTCGTCGCCCAACCCTCTACCGCCCACCGGGCGGCGCGTATTCTGAGACGATGCGTAGAGCCGCTTACGATTGCGGTATGAAAGCTATCGTCACCTGGATTGCCAAGGCCAACGGGGGAGCCATGCAGTACCAAATCGGCAACAAACTTCGCCCTGGCGACATCGTGTTGATGCATTTCCGACCCGAATTTGCTCAAGATATGGCAGCCTTCATCGCCGCTCAAGACGCAGCGGGACTACACACTGAACTCCTCGAAAACGCACTAGGCGCGGTCTAACTAGCGCAGAAGTTGCGCTACAATATACGTATGCAACCTACCAACACACCTACCGAACCACCAAAACAACTCTCGGACCACTATCCAACTCCCAAAACCTACGACGAAAAGCGCCAGGAGCGGGCAGAGATGAACGCCCTGCATGAACGACGCAAACCCAAGTATCCCAAACTCCAAGCCGCCGCTATTGTCGCTATCCTCGCACTACTAGCGCTTGCTTGGGTAGCGCTCTCACCGGGACTATTTAGCACGCCATTCCCTGGTGTGTTTATCGCTGCGCTCTTGGGTCTCATTTGGTTCTATGTGGCCTATCAAGGTGTCAAGAAAATCTACTCTCTGATGATGGAGTAGCCAGCCCCTCAGTTTATGACACCCCCAAACTTACTAGCTATTCCAAATCGTTTATGCTACCATGCAGGCATGATAAAAAAACTCACCCAACTACACACCCCACGCGCAATCCAAAAAATCTTCATCTTCGGCGTCGTCACCTTCTACCTCATGGGAGCAATCAACACGGTACTCATGACCCTTCAGGGCGATGCTGCTTCAGAAGGCTACAACCTCATCCAATTAATCTTACTCGGCACGCCGCTTGTCATCGCAGCCATCGTATTTCTGACCAAAAAGAAGCGGAGTTTGACCCTCGACACGGTATTCCAGACCTTCGTCGCGACCTTTGGCATTGTGCTGTTTGTGGCAGCTGCCGGTGGACTCATTAGCACCGTTCTCTCTGCGCTTATGGCGGCAGGCTGGACACGTCCTGATGAGATTCGAAACTACGACACCATTAGCATCGTGATGAATGGTATCGTCTTTACTATCATCATCGCCATCTTTGTGTTCGCTATCAGAAACGCTCGTCGCCGCGGCGAATGGTAGGTAGTCGATAACAAACACACCCTCTATCGTAAAGGGTGTGTTGCAAAGTGACGAAACTTACGAATTTTCGATCAAATCAACCAGTCGGCTCTCGGCGATCTTCGACGAGGGCATCTTCTTGCGGCGATTTGGCTGTGGGTGCATCGGCATAGCGCCAGCTGCAGATTTCTCGCGACGTTCTGGTCGCGGTGCGCGAGGCGCATCGTCGCGACGAGCATGTGGTACTGCGTCTTCTCGGCGCGGGCGAGGCGAGTCACTGCGCGAGCCACCCTGCACAAATGTCAGTGCCTTGCCAGCCTTGCCCGCACGTCCAGTTCGGCCGATACGGTGTACATAGTCTTCGTAGACTTTTGGTTGGTCAAAGTTGATGACGTGCGTGACATCGTTGATATCGAGTCCGCGTGCGGCGACGTCGGTCGCTACCATGATATTCACGGCGTCGGTCTTGAAGGCTTTGAGTGCTCGCTCGCGCTGACTCTGGCTCTTGTTGCCATGGATTGCAACGGCAGGGAGGCCGTCTTTGCTCAGGCGGTCAGCCAGGCGCTGCGCACCAAACTTCGTATCGACAAATACGATGGTCTTCTCGAGGTCATCTTGCTCGAGTAGAGCAGTGAGCTTTTCGATTTTGTCTTCTTTGTCGTAGGCCTCGACGATATCTTGGTCGATATGATCAGCCGTCTCGCCACGGCGTACCGATACGATGACTGGGTCTTTCATAAATTCATCCATGATGACTTTGACTTCTGGCGTCATCGTGGCACTAAAGCACATCGTCTGGCGAGTAGTCGGCAGCAGTGTCGCCACGCGGCGGATATCGTGGACAAAGCCCATGTCGAGCATGCGGTCAGCTTCGTCGAGCACAAAGGTATCGACAGCACCAAGTACGAGGACGCGGCGCTCGAGGAGGTCCTTGAGTCGGCCAGGTGTCGCGATGATGACATGGGGATTGCGCTGCAAGTCACGAATTTGTCGGCCGATATTTGCACCGCCCACACAGATGGCCGAAAATAGCTTCTGCCCAGCGGCAAAGCGCTTGAACTCGACATCGATTTGCTGCGACAGCTCACGGGTAGGGGACAGGATGAGCACCGAGTTGCGCGTCGGATTCTTTGATAATTTCTCGATGATTGGCAATAGAAATGCCGCAGTCTTGCCCGTACCGGTATTTGCCAGACCGATGATATCACGACCCTCGAGCGCTGGCTCGAGTGCTTGGTCCTGGATTGCGCTCGGTGTGGTGAACCCGAGGTGTTCGAGAGTCCCCTTGATTTGGCTGTTAAATGCGAAATCATTGAACGTATGTGTCGGCACATAGTCATCTTCGAGGACACGCTCTGTCGCGCGATTGATAAATTTGTGCGGCGCGATGAGCTTGGTTTGCTTGCCGCGATTGCTGCGTCCTCGGCCCGGTGCAAAATGCGCTGATCGAGGGCGATCACTAGGGGAGAAGCGGCGTCGGCCACCGTTAAATTGGCGTGTTTGTTGCATAAAAAAATTCCTTCCATGCTGTTAGATAGGAGATGAACAGCGAGAAAGAATTATATAGTCTTAATTTCGAGTCAAGTATTCATCCAGTGAATGATTCACTCTCCTCAGTGTAGCAAATTTGTGTCGAAATGTCAATGAGCAACCGCACTATCACTAGAGATTGGCAGCGCAAACCCCTCTGCAGCATAAGCAATTCTTGCTATACTACAGCTATATGCAGCCCGACAACTTCACTACATCCCCAGTTCACCCAGCCCCACCAGCACAAACTACACCTCCAGTCGACACAGCCACTCCTACAGCTATCGCTCCTTCACCCCCAGCTGCACCCCAAACCCCTGCCACTGTCTCAACCTTCCCGCAGTCACTAGAGTCACCCGCGATGATTACCTCCATTATGCCTGGGGTGAGCGCCGCACTCGATGCCGCCGGGACCATCCAGGTGCAAGCACCCGTTTCATCCGGCCCTGCAGCTCCTCTCGACTATTCGCCCCTAGAGCAAAAAGTAGGACTCAGACAACGACTTAGCGCAAAACACGGCTTCTGGATTTCCGTGCTCGCCGGCATTACGGGACTACTGGGTATCTTCAGCGTCATCATACTGCTTCTGTCGCCCTCACCGACGAGCGTAGGAATTTTTTCTATTTTGCTTACGATTCTTATCGCTCTCACTGTCGCTGCCTACGTCCACATCGGGAAGACACTTCGGCTCAGTCTTTTCGCCACTACCAATAGCCTGGGCTACGCGTCTAATATGCCTGTTGTAGGCGGATCCGGTATGATTTTTCGCCAAGTCATGGGAGGGAAGTACACCGACATCCTGACTGCAACCAACCGCAATTTTGCTGAGATTGGCAACTACGAGTACGTCATTGAAAGCGGTAGTGGCGAAAACCGCAACCGCACCACACACGATTATGGCTTTGTCCGTATCAAACTTCCTCGCCGCCTGCCAAACATGCTTCTCGATAGCAAAAAGAACAACTTTCTCGGCATGAGCAACCTCCCTGAGACATTCTCGAAGGCTGAGCGCATCGAGCTCGAAGGCAACTTCGGTGAGCATTTCACTCTGTATGCACCACCAGAGTACAAAACCGATGCCTTCTACATCTTCACCCCGGATGTCATGCAAGCGCTCATCGATGCCGTGCACAGCTACGACTGTGAGGTTATCGACGACGACTTCTATATCTATTCGTCCAAAAAATTCGCTCTCGACAAGCGCAGTGACCTCGAGGATATAATGCGCATCATCGACACAGTTTCTCCAGAGCTGGCGTTCCAGTCTAAACGCTATGCTGATGAGAGGATAGGCGATTTCGCTGCCAACGTCGTTGCCGAGCCTGGTCGCCGCCTCAAACAGCGCACTCCTTGGGTACTAATCCTGTTATTTCTCGTCGTATTTGCAGTCATCGCCAGCTTTGGACCACTCGGTGCTTTCTTGTCGGGTCTATTTCGATAGCAATCAAGCAGTAGGTGGCACAAATAGTCGGTGTCTTATTGCTATATATTATATAATATGCTATAATATATCTAATGATTTACGAACGGCTTCCCTCGCTCCCGTTTCCTCATGGCGCAGAACCATTGCTAGCTGATAGTGTCGACTTTCTCGAAGTCGCGTCACTCGCAGGCACTATCCCGAGTGCACTCGATTATCGGTATCCCAAAAAGGATCTCCAGCGTTCTCAGATGCTCTATGACTCCATCCTGCCTGAGCTTGAGCAGCCAAACTTCTTGGCAACTCGCGACAGAGAGGGGACAATCGTCGGTACAGCCGCCTACCACATCAATCCTGAGCGACGATTTATGCACCTAGATATCCTCTCGCAGTCGATCCGCAGTATCGCAAGCAGCATATCGGCTCAGAGCTACTCAGGCTTGCCATCGCACACGGCCTAGAGCAGGGCGCCGAGTCCATCACTCTCACCTCGAGTCCAGAAGCCTATGAGTTCTACATTGCGCATGGCTTCGATGACGTCGAAGAAGACGACGATTCAGAAATCCGCGACATGGCAAAAATACTCATCCGGTAGCCCTGCACTTAAGCCGAGGGAGCAGAGTCGGGTTGCGGTATACTATATCTATGACCAATCTCTCCTGGAACGACATCACCGACCGCGCACGGAGCCGCTATGGCAAATAGCAACCTGACGAGTGCCAAAAAGGCCAAAAACGACGAGTTCTACACCCAGTACCCCGACATCGAAAAAGAAATGTCGGCCTATGTCTCGTACGACCCCGATACCTTTCGCGGCAAAGTCGTCTACTGCAACTGCGACGATCCGTTTGAGAGTAATTTCTTCAAATATTTCGTATTGAACTTTAATCGCCTGGGGCTGAAAAAACTCATCACCACTAGCTATAAGCCTTCTCCAGTCGCAAATACCCAGCTCGGGCTGTTTGGCGACGACAAAAAGGTCGATGAAAAAGGCCGCCCAAAACCTACTGCCAACAAATTTATCATCACTGAAGTAGGGGACTATGATCAAGACGGCTCGTTTACCCTGGAAGATATCGCCCAGCAGCTAAAGGACAACAAAAACAACGAATGGTCGCCGCTGCAGGGTGAGGGCGATTTCCGTAGCGCCGAGTGTGTGGAGCTGCTCAAAGAAGCCGACATCGTGGTGACGAATCCGCCGTTTAGTTTATATCGTGAATATGTCGCACAACTCATTGAGTATGACAAAAAGTTCATCATTATAGGCAACAAGAATACCATTACCTACAAAGAAATTTTTCCTCTCATAAAGAACAATAAGCTCTGGGTAGGTACCACTAGCTTTAATAAAGATATTCTTTTTATTGCACCGAAACATATAGACATCAGCAGCAAGCCAAAGACTGCGATTCGCATTATTGATGGTGTGACATATTTGCGCTCACCCTCAGTATGGTTTACGAATGTTGACCACGGTCGTCGCCACCAACCACTAGAACTTATGTCTATGGCAGACAATCTAAAACATAACAGAAAAATGCGCGACAAAGAGCAATATGACAAATATGACAATTACGATGCAATCGAAGTTCCATATACTGATGCCATACCTAGTGACTATGATGGTGCTATGGGCGTGCCAATTAGCTTCCTAGATAAGTACAATCCTGATCAATTCGAAATAGTCGCGTTCCGTAAAGGCAATGATGGCAAAGACCTAGTATTCACGAGAGAGAGAGAGAGTACAGCCGTACTTTAGGGTTCTCATTAGACGACATAGAGCAGTACCTGCCATCCCTGACAAGCATAGCAGGGATGATTAAAAATGCTGAAGGAAAGATTGGCGAAAAAATTACTTACGCAAGAATAATTATTAAGCATAGGAAAGAAAACCAATGAAAACTACTCTTCGCTCAGACATCACAATCGCCGACATCGTCAACGGCTTCGAATACAACGAACTTGACGAAAAAGGCCTCTTCGGCCTAGGCGGCAAACTAACCATTCAGCCTGAATACCAGCGGCGCTATGTCTATGGCGATGGCAAAAAAGACGTGGCGGTGATCGATAGTTTGCTCAAAGGCTATCCGATAGGGCTGATATATTTCAACAAAGCAGGTGACGACGCCTATGAAGTGCTCGATGGACAGCAGCGCATCACCAGTGTGGGGCGATTTGTGCGCGGACTATTTGCAGCCGAACACAATGGCAACCAGCAGTATTTTTCTGGACTTGCCGGTGAATTGCAGCGCAAGATCCTCGATACGCCGCTGCTTATATATATCTGTGAGGGTGAAGAAGTAGAGCTAATGGAGTGGTTCAAAACAATCAACACCGCTGGCGTCGAACTAAAAAACCAGGAGATATTAAATGCTATTTACAGCGGACCGTTTGTAACGCTCGCGCGCGAAGAATTTAGCAATCCACAAAATAGCAATGTGCTGAAGTGGGGCTCATACATCGCGGGCGACATCCGCAGGCAAGAGTATCTAGAGCGAGCACTGGAGTGGGTCAGCGACGGGCGTATCGATGCATATATGAGCAAGCATCGGTATGACACTAATATCGATGAACTAAAGGCGCACTTCACAAAAGTGATCGACTGGATCGATAGCGTATTTCCGACAGTATATAGCGAAATGCGTGGCCTGGAGTGGGACCGCCTGTATCGCACCTACTACCAAAATCACTATGACGTAGATGAAGTAGGAGCGAAAGTACACGAGCTGTATGCCGATGCTTCGGTGCGCAAGCGAAGCGGAATATTTGAATATATCCTCGGTGGCTGCAAGCAAACTGAACTGCTCGAAATTCGTATGTTTGACGAGCCAGTCAAAAAAGCCGTGTATACTGTGCAAACTGCCGCCGCGCGGGAAAATGGCGTCTCGAACTGCTCATACTGTGCAATTGGCCACGATGCAAATCAAGCAAGAATTTGGGACTACAAAGACATGGACGCCGACCATGTGGCGGCGTGGAGCAAAGGCGGCGCGACGACTGCAGAAAACTGCGAAATGCTCTGCAAATCGCACAACCGCGCGAAGGGAAATAGGTAGGTATATCGCCTATTAATCCAGCATGACCAAACGCCCGCGCATATTTCAGCGTGGGCGTTCGTTTTGAGCATGTGAGCTACGGGAGGTTGCGCGACGGCGGGCCGAGGAGTCGCGTGAACGTGACGTCTCGCCACTCCAGTGGATTGCCGCTCGGGAGCCGATTCCAGTGAAGGAGGGGATTCTAGCGTGCTAGCTGTGCGCGCAGCTTGCTCGCTTGCTTGGCAACGCGCTTTTGGTCCTGGATAGACTCTCGGGCAGCTTTTTTGAGCGCGCGCTCGTCGTACACGACGTCACGAACATCTTTTTTAGTCTGTTTTTTGAATCGCAATAAATTCATGAGAGTATCCTTTCTAGTTGTTCTTTAGTGTAGCTGACCTCTAGCACTTTGTCAATCTCATCCAGGCTATCCGTCAGCTTAAAGCTATCGTCTTGTAGGTCCTTTTCGATCATATATAGCGATATCTTGTCGCCAAACTTATCACGAATATCTTTGAGATTTATCGGGACATTGTTGCACGCTTCTATGAAGCCATCCTTGTCGATACCGCGCTTGGTAACGAGCTGGCGGTCGAGAGTGTGTTGCCAGGCAAGCGCAGGGTCTTTCCACACATAAAAGACGACGACGGTATGACGCTTGAGCGCACTGCGGACGTTATCGACAGCTCGACTCGAACCAAATGTGCCATCGAGGATAAAATCTAGCTTGTTTTTGCGGCAATATATAACTGTCTCGTCGACGATAATGTTCGCTGCACCGCGAAACTTGTAGTACTCCTCTGGAGTGTACCCGTCGAACAACTTGACGATTTCATCCATATCTATGCGCACGATATTTGAGATATCACTGAGGAGACGATCAAGAAACTCTGTCTTGCCAGCGCCAGGTATGCCAGCTGCAAAAATCGCAATGGGGCCGGCATTTTGAGTAGGGGTCGCATCACCGATGACCTCTGCAACAAGCTGCCCTATATTATTCTTTGCCCAGGCGATTGGATTCATGATGTGATTATAGCAAAATAGTTCATGCAGAACTTATATCGACATAGAGCAAACAACATCTCCTAGGAGATTGCCGAGAATAATCCCCAAACAAAAAGTCCCCCGCGTTGTAGCCTAAAAACTACCGACCGGAGACTCTGGCGACATGGCATGAGCTATGTCTAAGAATTAGATTACTCGATTTTGGTCAAAAAAGCAACTACCCGTGCACGAAATCTCTGTCTGTTAATGTGTACATTTACTGTGTTAAATAGCTTAAAGTATATAATTATGAATTCAGGGTGCGTAAAAGCATTGCTAGCGATCAAAAAGTCCCCCGCAGTGTAGCCTGAAAAACTACCGATTAGAGATATCGGAGACGTGTGATCGCGCAGCATTCTCTCTTGTGTTAATTTGCTTATTTTATTATTGACTATCTTGCATCTTTATTGTAATATACAGCTACGTTTGCATCCGCAGCGTACCCTCTGCAGCCTCGCTGCATATTCGAAAGGGAGTGTTCCGATGGGTTTCTTTGATGACCTGTTCGGACCGGGATCGACCTCCAAGAAGGGGGGCAACCGTGGGCACCGCAACGGCAAGCCGAAACCCAAGCCGCAGCCAGCTAGTGGCTACAACAAGAGGAAGAACCACCACGACAGCCTGAAGGGCAACAAAGGCAACGGTGGTGGGCGGCGCTGATGCATCATCCGACCTAGGGCCATGTCGGTAAAAACTGGCCCACTTATCATATAATTTAGACATATCATGAAGAGAGTCGTACTCATAAAACAACACCCCTGCGTCCAGCTCGCACATCTGTACGAGCATCTTTTTGTGACCCAAGTGGATGAGCTGATGTATAGTCACGGCCTATACAAATGGCTAGACTACTCTGCGAGAGGGACCACTTACGGGCGCGGAGGGGTGATTGAGATTGATTTTGAACTATATACACCTGACGCTGAAAAGATGATGCACGAGATTGAGCATCTGAAAGTCAACACTGAGGGCGAAAAAGTTTCACGAGCACTAGCGCAGCTTATCGCCGAAGAGTCTGAGAAACTGTACATCACCGACAAAGGAGAGTTGCTGAGAAAACTTGATATCCTCAGCAAAGAGCCCTGGCGCAATGCAACAGAAATTGGCATGATCGACACAAAGGCAATCAGGCATCAAAGCCGCCCAATATACCTGACCACCGACAAAGTCACGAAGCCGAGACTACTATCCCTCGAACTCGTATCCGAAAAATCTCTTGTATCGCCGAAAGCGCGTGTACTGTTTAGTATTCTCTCGGGATTTTTGCTGTATACAGTCGCCGATAGAGTCGCGCGAGAGGGGTATTATGTAGGTGATCGCACGGCCAAACCGCAAAAAGGCACACGAAAAGCTGAGCTTATCGTCGCGAACCAGCTAGCAAGCGTGGTCGATATCAACCAAGTCCTCACCATCTCCCTAGAGGCCATTAACAAAATGAGGAAGGGTTCTAGCAACAAACTCCTCGATGCGATACGAAAATTTTCTCTCGATAACCCTATAGAATCGCCAGACCGAGAGAAACTTCATGCTGATACGTTTGTGTACGTGGGGGACAATGCGTGGGATTCGATAGCCGATGCACGTCTTCTCGACAGCCTATTCGCATCGACAAAGCTATCTGTATCGTTTGGGCGAAAACGTGTTTCAGCTCAACTTTAGATAGGACGTGTACGCTCATCGATACAGTGGCGAGGTAGGGAGTGTTGGACGATGAGCTATACTAGATACAGAACAAGCTAACGCATACGTGGAGGTGCTAGGGTGAGAGGATATCATGGCGATATAGAAAAACTAACCGTGGAGAACATGAATTTTCGTGAAGTACTCTACACCGGCAGCCACATGCAGCTGGTATTGATGAGCCTGAAGCCGGGAGAAGAAATCGGCGCCGAAGTACACAGCGAGAACGACCAGTTCTTTCGCTTCGAAGCAGGCGAGGGCAAGGTGATTATCGACGACAACGAATACCGGGTCGTCGACGGCTCGGCCGTCATCGTGCCGGCCGGTGCACATCACAATGTCATCAATACTTCTGACAGCGAAAAGCTCAAACTCTACACACTCTACGCGCCGCCGCACCACAAAGACGGCATCGTCCGCGCCACCAAAGAAGAAGCCGACGCAAACGACGAAGACTTCGATGGGGTCACGACTGAGTAGTCGCTAGGTGAACTTCATTAAACTTTACAAACTCGATTTTCACAAAGTGAAAACCCCCGAAGGGGCTTTCGTAGAAAACTCCTTTCGGGGGTAGGGTGAGGTGGAGAGTGCGCTAGCTACGCGCCAGCTGCCAATCAACGAAGTGCGACACCTCTGATGCTGCTGTCGCTTCATAACGAATGACTGCTCTTCCGCGCGTATGCTGATGTAATCTAGTGACAACTTGACGTGAAGACATTCATCCGCCATTATTATAAAGCCACAACTATCTGGAGTATGTATGAGAGAGCTGGAAATCCATCAACCACAACTGCCGTACGAATTTATTCGTGAGCCGCAGCTCGATATGGTCGATATCTTTGCTGTGCAGTCATTGGTAATGGGGTATTTGCTGCGCCGAGCACGCACCACGCGCAATGATGCTACAGAACGAAAATACAGGCTGGCAATGCTCGACAACGAAACGCTAGGCCCAGACCAGGTCGCGTATGACGGCAGCCACGACACATATTTGTCATGCAAAGTACAAAAAATTCGCCATGATCAATGGCGTATGCTGGTAAGCTTTCTCGAGACATACAACACTGAAGACACCAAGTCTTTAAATCACCGCCAAACATATCTTTTTGACTGGCTACGAAATGGCAACCGGCAAGCGTGGTTCACCGACACTACACGTCATCGCTCAGACGAAGGACTGTATCTTAAAGTCAATGCGACTCATCCAATAACGAGTGAAGCCTGTCTGCAGCTTCAAGACCGGATGCTCGCCGTCAGTCAAGCAGCAAACCCGATTGAGACAACTAGTATCTTGATACCTAATCTACAAAAGAACATGTAGACATGCGCCTTGCGTTTTACTTTACAATCGATTTGGATAAGCGTATAACTGTAACATGGTAAGGCAATGCGCGGCAGCAGAGGTGATGAGCTGTATAGCGAACTACTGCACACGCACCAATACACATACGTCAGACACCACTTCCTCGTGAAGTGGTTTTAATATGAATGGGTACGGGAGGACAGACATGACAGGCAGGCACAGGCGGGTAACAATAAACGGCATACCGAGAGTTAATCCCGAACAGACTAGCAGGGTTATTGATGTACTTACCGACAGTCAGCCGACGCCAGGCGTAAAGGCAATGGGTGCTCGAGCGGTGTTTGAAGGCTTCATGCCCATGGACCATGTCTCAGAGAGCCACCTTGCGCGCTACATACGTGAAGAGCTTGAGGAAAAAATCATCGGTCAACAGTCCGCTATCGATGCCATAGCAGCTGCAATGGATCGTGACGACGTGCGGCTCGAAAAAGACCCACGACCTCTCGCCACGCTCGCTTTTCTCGGCCCAACTGGAGTAGGGAAGAGCGAAACTGCCAAGACACTTGCGGAAGCTACGAAAAGGCACTATATGAATAGTCTGATAAAAATTGATTGCTCAGATTTTTCTCATGGACATGAAGTAGCATCCCTTGTCGGCTCACCTCCAGGATATGTCAGTCGTGAACAAGTACCGATACTTGATGCCGACAAAGTGGATGACGCTTCTGTCATACTCTTCGATGAAATCGAAAAAGGCTCGCCTGAGCTTCATCGACTAATGCTGCAGATCATGGGGGACGGCACGCTCCGCCTCAACAATGGCAAGACTGCGCACTTTCGCCATGCCGCTATCATCCTGACGAGCAATCTCGGAGCAAAGGAGATGGCTCAACGCTTATCTGATTCTTCTCTTGGATTTGGCAATCCTCAGAAAAAACAGCCGACCACTGCCAGCTTGGAGCAAGTAGCAAAGCGGTCATTCACTGAGTATTTCGCACCAGAATTTATCAACCGTATCGATAGTTTGGTTGTGTTTCAGCCACTGTCGGAAGATACGCTCCGCGAGGTGCTTTCGACCAAGCTCTATGACCTCAACAAAAGCTACATAGCACGCTTTGGAGTGAAACTATCACTCAGCGACGGCGCAGAAACACACCTAGTCGCACGAGCCAGAGAGGAGACGCACCTAGGCGCACGACCCCTCATTCGTGCCTTTGAATCTGAGGTGCAGTCGCAATTTGGACGATACATCGGCAGCGGCTATGCATCAGAAGGTACGCACATTCGTGTATTTCACGCGAGTGAAGTGCCTGACTCTGATGCTGATACTCAGCAATTAGTATTCATGTCCGCTCCAGATGCAAGCCTACGACGCAAACGCAAAAAGACCAGCACTGAGGTTGTGGTAGCGACAAAGCTCGATAGTGATTCGGAAGAGCATTCCATAGCTGACCAGGGCGAGTAATCTAAAGTCCCTAGAGTCATAAATAAAAACAGGGTACTGCCCCTCCAGAATAGGAGAGGCAGTACCCGATGGGTGTCACCGCCAGCGACCGATGGTGCAACCCTTGCGACACCAGTGATGATTGCCGACATCGCACACTGGACAGTTGTCATCATCGCAGCAGTACTCTGCGGGAGGAACAGCAGCAGCGGATGACGAAGCAGCGACCTGACGGCGCTGTCGAGGCGGACACCCCGGGATGCCCAGCAGATGGAAGCTAAATCGCTTCCAACCCCACGGTGGCACAGGCTTCTTCAGTGCGGCAAAGTACTGCCGCGCCACATACGCCTGCATCTTCACATCGCCGCCCTGCGCCTTGTGCAAGTTGGCAACGATGATGTTCAGGGTAGCCGTCTCGCCACCCAGGTATGTGACTTCGCACAGCTCTCGCGGTTGCGGGGTCAATCATACCACCTCCTATGGTAGTAGGTACGATACACTCTGTATCTTTATGTATTATATCATATAAAACTAAATACGTCCATATCGTGAAGTACGGACGTATGTAAGGTGACAATAGAATATCTAGCGCAGCTTCTTGAGCCGTGCGATACGGGCTTCCGTCGATGGGTGAGTGCTGAAGAGACCCGCGAGGCCTCCGGCCGAAAACATATTTGCAAACATCAACGGCGAGACAGCTTGCTCGGCAGGTGAGGGCTCGAGAGGCGGAGCTTGTTGCTTCCAGCTGTCGAGCTTCTTGAGAGCGCCTGCCAGCGCATCGCCGTCGTGCAACAACTTGGCGCTGTGCTCATCGGCCAGGAATTCACGGCTGCGACTAATCGCCATCTGGATAATCATCGCCGCAAATGGCGCCAAGATAGCCGCCAGAATCGCCGCAATAGGATTGCCGCCTTCTTCGCGGTTGCCACCCCCAAACATAAAGGCAAACTGCGCGATATAACTAATCGCTCCCGCTAGGCAGGCAGCAATGGTCGAGACCAACATGTCGCGGTTCTTGACATGCCCCAGCTCATGAGCCAGGACTGCTCGCAACTCGCGCTCATTGAGAATCTCCATGATGCCGCTCGTCACTGCCACGGCAGCATGAGACGGAGAACGTCCCGTTGCAAAGGCGTTTGGAATCGGGGTGTCGACATAGTAGAGTGCAGGCATCGGCATCTGCTCGCGCTGGGCGAGGTCAGTCACGATCTTGCGCACCTCTGGGTAGCGGTCATCCAGCGGCTGCGCATTCTGCATCTTGAGCACGAGCGAGTCGCTAAACCAATACATGCCGATATTTGCGACACTCGCAAGTCCCAGCGCCATCAACATGCCTTGCTGGCCACCAATCATGTAGCCAATCAGCATAAACAATCCCGTCAAGCCACCAAGTAGTAACGTTGTTTTGAATATCTGACTCATAGATTCATTATACCAACTATCGATATGAGGGCTGTGAAATTAGTCACACTGCTGTAGGCGTCACGTGTGGGCGGGATGTATACTAGAAGGAGTATGAAGAGTATTCTCGTCACAAACAATCTCACGAAACAATATGGCAACTCTCGTGGTATCGAATCACTCAATCTCGATATCAAAGAGGGCGAGATATTTGGGTTCATCGGACCAAACGGGGCGGGCAAATCAACCGCTATCCGAACCCTGCTTGGTCTCATTAAACCGACGAGCGGCAGCGCAGAAATCTTTGGGCTCGATATTGCAAAGCACGGTCCAAACATTCGCCAAGACATCGGCTATCTACCGAGCGAAGTTTTTTATTATGACAATATGCGGGTCAAAGATTTGCTGCGCTACAGTGCAAGTTTTTATGACAAACCCAAGCGCGAGATTGAGGATCGTATGCTCCAGCTCGCCAAACTTCTCGACCTCGATCTCGGCAAAAAAATCGATGATCTCAGCTACGGCAACAAGAAAAAAGTCGGCATCATCCAAGGACTCCAGCACTCACCCAAGCTCATCATTCTCGACGAGCCGACAGGTGGTCTCGACCCGCTCATGCAGCAGACGTTTTTTGAGCTACTCCGCGAAGAAAACAAGCGCGGTGCGACAATTCTTTTCAGCAGCCATATCCTGAGTGAAGTCCAGAAACTCTGTGACCGCGTGGCAATTATCAAGGAAGGTACGCTCGTGACGGTCGAGTCAATCGACACCCTGCGTAAGCACAGTCACGTGCGCGTGCGACTCGAGCTTGCCGCGCCGATCAAGAAGTCGTCGCTCAAACTCAAGGGCATTAGCAATCTCACAGTAGATGGTTCGCACTTATCGTTTCTTTTTCGCGGCGATATCATGCTTATCACCAAACTCCTCGCTCAGATGAAACTTCGCGCTGCCTATATTGAGGAGCCGGAGCTCGAGGAAATTTTCATGCATTATTACCAAAAGGATGCGTAGCGTTGGTATGAATGTTTTTCGTCAAGAGTTCCGCATGGCGCAGTATACGATGCTTGGCTGGATGGCGGCGCTTATACTGGTGACGTTGCTGTTTATTTCGATTTTTCCGGCATTTTCGCACGACATTCAAGCCAGCAAATCACTACTCACCAACATACCGGCCAGTCTACGCTCGATGTTCGGCCTGAGCCTCGATACGTTTGGCAGTTTTTTGGGATTTTATACGTATACTTTTGTCTACGTCGGGCTGGCTGGGGCAGTGCAAGCGATGAATCTCGGACTGTTGATGCTGAGCCGCGAGCCAAACTCCAAGACAACAGATTTTTTGCTATCGCGACCCATCACCCGCACAAAAATCGTGGTGAGCAAGCTCTTCAGCGCACTCACCGTGCTCGTACTGACAAACATCGTACTCAACCTTGCAACGATTCTCTTTGCAGTATGGTTTGGGGTAGGGAATTTTAGCGGAACGGTATTTCTGCTCCTCTCTGCCGCGTTCTTCTTGGTTCAACTGATGTTTCTCGGTATCGGTATGCTGGTCTCGCAATTCTTTGGCCGCATCAAATCAATCATGTCCGTATCGCTCGCGGTAGTGTTTTGCTTGTTTGCAATTGCACTCTTGCAGGGCCTGACTGGCGACGACATCATGCGCTATCTCACGCCGTTCAAGTATTTTGACCACCTCGCTATTGTCGCCAACCGAGCAATTGAGCTACCATTTCTGTGGTTGAGCCTTGTGGTTATCGTGACGACAGTCGGCGTTGGCTCTATGTTGTATTGCCAGCGCGATGCAAGGAGCGGTGCATGAATGTCTTTTGGCACGAGCTAGCAATACGCCGCAAAGTGCTCCTCGGCTGGATGGTCGCCATGGTCGTGTTTGTGCTCACGAGTATGGCCAAATACCAAGCGGTAGCTGCAAGTGGTAGCGCAGCGATTCAGCAAATGTTTGCCACATTTCCACGCACCGTTCAGGCAGTATTTGGCATGAACGGACTTGATCTGACTACTGTCGCTGGCTATTTCGGCGTCTGCTTTTTGTTTATCGTGGTGATACTCGCGGTCCATGCGGGCTTGACTGGGATCAGTGTGCTTGCCGAGGAAGAGCAGGACAAAACGACCGAGTTTCTCTATGTCAAGCCGCGCAGTCGAAGAGCAATCATCACCGCAAAGCTGCTCGCGGGCATGACGATGCTGATAGCGGTATGGGCGGCGACGGCTATCGGGAGCCTTGCCGGCATCATGAAATTCGCCCAGATGGGGGATTTCGCTCATGATTTTTGGCTGATGATGGCCGCAGCGGCGCTTATCCAGCTAGTGTTTTTTGGCCTCGGTACCGCTGCCGTCGCGATGAGCACACACGCCGCGCTGTACGGTCGTATCGTAGCGATTGCGATTTTTGGTAGCTACCTTCTCTCTGTACTTGCCAAGCTTTCCGACCGTTTCAGCTGGGTGCAGTATGGGTCAATTTTTAGCTATTTTGATGCCGCAGATATCGTCCATACCCATCGCCTCAAATTACACTATGTTGTCCTGTGCGCTGCGCTGAGTATCTTGTTGCTTGTGGCGACGCTTATTGGCTATGCACGGCGTGATCTACGTATTTAAATCCCGTCGTATTCAGGCTATACTAGAGACATACAAACCATGAGCGATTTTTAAGGGGCATCGATATTTCTCAGCCGACATCCAGACTGTCACTCACGCGCCTTCTCTTAGTAGCGGGGCTGCTGTTGTCGCTTGTGAGCGGCGGGCTGTGGATTGTGTCGTTGTTTGCCCCCGATATCATCGCGCTATACCAGCTACAGGTGCCTACACTGCCTGGTGCGCTTGCGGTCGGAGCGACGATAGCGCTCATTGGTGCGCTCGCACTACCAAACAGTGGCGCGGCCAAGGCAGCGCATCGCTCATACGGTGACCTCGCCAGCGAACTCACCCAGATTGCAGGCAAATCAGAAGTCGTAATCAATGCCATCAATGACGGCGTCATCGCGCTCGACGGCACAAACACCATTCAGCTTATCAATCCAGCAGCCCAACAAATGCTTGGCTGGACCAGACAAGATGCACTCAATCTCAGCTACAAATCTATCCTCAAAATCCTCGACACCAAGAACCAGCCTATCGAAGAAATCAACGACCCAATCGCGCAGGCCCAGCTCAAGAATGAAATTACCAAATCCGATGCGTTCAGTCTCGAGACGCATTCTGGGAAATCGTTTCTCGCCCATATCTCTGTCTCGCCAGTCGGTCAGCCGGGCGCTGGCGTGATTGTTGTGTTTCGCGACATCACCGCTGAGAAATCCGACGAACGACAGCGCGCCGAATTTATCAGCACTGCCAGTCACGAGATGCGCACTCCTGTCGCCAGCATCGAAGGCTATCTCGGTCTCGCACTCAACCCCGCGACGGCAACAATTGACGAAAAAGCCCGCGAATACATCAACAAAGCGCACGACTCCGCCCAGCATCTTGGCAATCTTTTTGCCGACCTACTCGATGTCAGCAAAGCCGATGATCACCGGCTCAAGAACGACCCGCGAGTCGTCGACGTGGTGCCATTTGTCCAAAACATCGTCGAGGGCCTCACTCACAAAGCCACCGAAAAAGGCCTGCGTATCCTCTACAAGCCGATACCTAGTAGCACATCCGGAGACGAAGGCAGGCGACTCAATCCTGTTTTTTATGCCAATGTTGACAATGATCATCTGCGCGAAATCACTGACAATCTGGTCGAAAACGCCATCAAATACACTCCGCAAGGCGACGTGACTGTCGACGTGACAGGGAGCAGTGAAAAAGTCGTTATTAGTATCACCGACACAGGCATCGGCATCCCGAGAGAAGATCAGTCGCATCTATTCCAGAAATTCTATCGTGTCGACAATAGCGACACGCGCGAAATCGGAGGCACTGGACTCGGACTCTACCTCTGTCGTCGCCTCGCCGAAAACATGGGTGGACGCATATGGGTGGAGAGCGAATACAAAAAAGGTAGCACGTTTTTTGTTGAAATCCCTCGCATCGGACAGGAAGAGGCTACTCGACTGATCGAGCAAGCTAGTATCGAAGCTGAGCGCCGAGCTGCCGCAGAGCACGCACAAGCCGAGCGGGATGCAGCGGCCGTACAACGTGAAGCTGCTATCCTCGAAACAGCCCCACAGGCACCATTGGCCGAACCTGCAGCACCAGAAGTCATCCAGCCCGTCCCTCAAGCAGAGCCAGTGACACCCATCGCTACTGTCGAAGTAGCGCCACCCACCCCCGCGCCCGTTGCCGACAATACGCCGTTGAGCGTCATCGAAGCAAGCCCCGGGCAGTACACCCGGCAAGCACCGCCAGCTATTTCTGTACCACCGCGACAATAAACATAAGAGGTATGGCATTTTTTACAAACACCATTTACAATAGGGGCAGATATGACGAAAATACTACTGGTTGAAGATGACAAAAGTCTCCGTGAGATTTACGGAGTACGACTGCTCGCCGAGGGATACGATATCGTATCGGCAGGTGATGGCGAAGAAGCGTTGGCGATGGCGATAAAAGATCGTCCAGATTTGATATTAAGTGACGTCATGATGCCAAAAATCAGCGGGTTTGATATGCTCGATATTTTACGCAGCACCACCGAGACCAAAGGCATCAAAGTCATCATGATGACAGCACTCAGCAGCGAAGAACAACGCCAGCGAGGCGTTTCTCTCGGTGCTGACCGCTACCTAGTCAAGTCACAAGTCGGGATTGAAGACGTCGTCAGGACCGTACACGAAGTCCTAGCTGACGCACCAGTTACTGCTGCTAGCAGCACTCCGCCTGCGGCTCCAGATACCCCTGCGCCACAGCACCTCCCCACACCACCGAGCGCTGCCCCTACCGCGCCAACTACTCACACCGCACCGCACCCAGTTGCCCCAAGACCAGCCGCTACACCGCACCCAGTTGCACCGGCTCCGGTCGCGCCTGCCGGACCTCCAGCGCCTGCGCCGCAGCCAGCTCCAGTCACGACGCCTGCTCCTGCGCCGCAGCCAAGTAGTCCGCCGCCGGCCCCAGCTCCGCTCGCACCGTCAGTACTGCCGAGTCCAACCGCTCCGCTGACTTCTCCGACAAGTCCTACGGCGCCCAAGCAAACGCTGGCGAGCCGTGTCATCGAGCCGTTGCCTACTTCCTCACAGAAAGAGACTGACTTTAGCAGCCTGATGAGCCAGGAACTCTCACAGCTCACAGCAGCACCGACAACGCCTCCAGCACCAGCACCGACATCAGCACCAGCAGCTCCAGTCGCACCGCCAATCCCCACTATCCCTCCCATACCCGCACCGCAAACACCTCCGGCTGCTCCAGTCACGCCGGCTCCTGCGCCGCAGCCAACTGCACCATCTCCAGTTGCACCTGTCGCCACTCCAGCGCCCACACCTACACCAGTCGCACCGCCAGCACCAGATATGCAATTCGAAGAAACACCGCTACCACCAAGCCCTCCTCAGCCCCCAGTGGCAACCCAGTAGCCACTCCTATGCCTGAAGACTCCTCTTCTGTTCGCCTCAATAAACACTTGGCGCTCCGTCTCGGTGTCTCGCGACGCGAGGCGGATATTCTGATCGAAAACGGCCTCGTGACAGTCAGCGGCACCCCCGCAACTCTCGGTAGTCGAGTCAGCGAGGGTGATACGATTACTGTATCCGGCACAGAGTTGCCCGCAGGCGAGACTCCCTACGTATACCTACTGCTCAACAAGCCCGCTGGCTATGTATGCTCGCGCCGCGCGCAGGGCGACATCCCAACCATCTATGCGCTGCTCCCAGCTCAGCATCATACACTCAAGCCCGTCGGTCGACTTGACGCCAATAGCTCCGGGCTCATACTCCTCACCAACGATGGTGATTTTGCCTATCAAATGACCCATCCAAAATTTCACAAAGTCAAAGTCTACAAAGTCCGCCTCGACCGCGATCTCGAGCCGCTCCATCAACAGATGATAGGGGACTTCGGTATCGAACTCGAAGACGGCACCAGCCATCTGCAACTGATGCGCCTCAGCGACACGAACCGCCGCGAGTGGCAAGTCACCATGAGCGAAGGGCGCAACCGACAAATTCGCCGCACTTTCGCGGCGCTGGGCTACACTGTCACACGCCTCCACCGGACCGATTTCGGCCCGTACTCGCTCGGAGACACAAAAAAAGGCGAGTACGAACTCACCAAAAAACGCTAATTTATCTCTGAAGTATTGCTTGGGGCCGATGCAGTGTCTTTACGACACCACACCGGCCCCATTGTTTGCCCGAGAGCCTACGATTGTTCGCGTTCATTGAACGCGTCGTAGTATGCCTGCTCGTTGACACGGTGCTGAGCATCACTGTCATGGTAGACATACGCGTGGCAAACGCCATCGACCGGGTCGACTATGAAGAAGATGTGTGCACCTTCGTTGACGCTTTTGATGGCGTCGATCACTTGCTCTTGACTCAGGTGACTGTAGACCGCCATAGCCTGACTACGGGAGTCAAGCCAGGTCGCAGCCCGATCGCCATCTTGCGGGGGAATCTCGGGACGATCAGTCACGTGAATTATCCACATCTTGCCTCCTCGGTCATAGGCGAGTCCTCGTACGAACAAGCCAGCAAACTTGATTATACTGTCGTATACATGTTTTGTCAAATATTTAAAGGGTGGCGCGGCGAATCTCTCGAAGAGAAACGCTGCGCCACCCTTGGTTCGGCTGCTGACACGCTACAGCCGAAAGGCGACTTCGTCGACAAGACGATTCATCATCTTGCCTAGGTGGTCACGCACCGCACCGTCAGCCGTATAGCCGACGACGAGATACTCACCACAAATCGCTACCTGCGCATATCCGGTGATGCGCCTGCTAGCCACGCGGACAGACTCGTCGATTTCGACGCTGGCCAGAGCCTCACGGCTCTCAATCATCGCGTCTATCTGTTCGCGCGTGACGGCGCGAAACCGATCGCTCGGCACCAACACAATCCTCATCGCAACTCCTCTAGTAGGTATAGTGGCTTGCAAATGGATGCTACCTGGCAATGAGCGCCGCTTGTACAGCGATGTCCAAGGTGTCGTTGTTGATGTCGCGCGGATTGACACCAACCATGACGACCTCCTCGCCGATGAGCCTATGGCAATCAAACCCTGCGTCAGTCAAGCGAGTCCAGACGACAGCTGCACCGGCATCGACAGTTCGTGCTGGCAAGCCAGAAATGTCCGGGACGAACTCGCGTGCTACCAGAGCGGCTTTTGTCCGCTCGCTGATTACAATTGTGGTGCTCAACGTACTACCTCCTCGGTCGGTGATTGCTACATGAGTGTAGCGATCCTGCTACTATTTTGGCATAAATAGTATTAAAAGTCAATAATGCCTATGCTCGTATCAGAGGTAAAAATCTGGTATACTTAGCATACTATGGCCACCAAACTACCTACCGTCGCAATCATCGGGCGAGCAAACGCGGGCAAAAGCTCGCTTTTTAACCGCATGGTGCGCTCACAGCAGGCCATCGTGGCCCGCGAAGCCGGCACCACCCGTGACAATGTCATCGGGAAGGTGAGCTACCGTCGCGGACGCGACGAGAGTCAAGAGCCAAGAGACAAGAGACAAGAAAAAGAAGATTATAACAAATATATCGCTCAAGACAGCGAGACGCGCGCCACCAAATCTGGCGAAACATCTGCAGCCCGAGCTTCTGCCGATGCGTACTCGACAGAAGCGCGGCGC
>CAZOOQ010000010.1:0-26436 GCA_964581485.1 uncultured Candidatus Saccharibacteria bacterium | reverse complement strand
TTTTGAGGCCGCGTTTCCAGGCTTCCATATAGACTTTTTCCATGTCGTCGATGCTGCGCGTCTCGAGGTACATATTGCGGCTGATGGCCTGGTCGACCCATTTTTGCGCTCTGGCTGCTACTTCGATAAAGGCAAAAGGCGACAGTTGGAAGCACGTCTTGTAGACATCCTTGAGCTCCTGCGGCACGCCTTCGATATTGGTGAGGTCACCTTGCTCGATGAGGAGCTGCTCCTTGACGTCATCCCAGATACCGAGTGCTTTGAGGTCGCGGACGAGATTACCGTTGACTTCGAGAAACTTTCCGTTCAAGGTGCTGCGGCTAAAGATTTGGCCGAATTGCGGGTCGATACCAGGAGTGGTGCCGGCGACGTGGGCGATATTTGCGGTTGGCGCGATCGCCATCAGAGTCGAGTTACGCATGCCCTTTGTCGTTTTCTTGCGGAGTTTTTCCCAGTCGAGACGTTTCTTGCGGGTCACATCGACAGCGACGTGACGGTCGATTTCGAGCAGATCAATCGTGTCGATTGGCAGTTCGCCCTTGCTCCAGCCGCTGCCCTTGAAGTCCGGGTAGCTGCCGCGTGCCTTGGCGAGATCGGCCGACTCATCGATGGCGTAGTAGCTGATAAATTCTGCCAGGCGGTCCATCGTGTCGTAGGCCTCTTCGCTCTCATAGCTATGCCCCAGCTTCTCGATGATATCGGTAAAGCCCATGATACCGAGGCCGAGCGCGCGTGTCGTCTGGATCGAATGAATCGCTTCGGGAATTGGCGTGTCGGTGATATCACAGAGGTTGTCGAGCTGGCGAATCGCGCTCCTGGTCGCAGCTTCGAGTCGCTTCCAGTCCCATTCTTTGCTCTCGACGTCCAGAAACGCGCTGAGATTGATGCTCACGAGGTTACAAACGGCGATATTTTTCTCGTCCTGCGGCAAGGTGATCTCGGTGCAGAGGTTGCTCAGGTGAATCGTACTGACGTTGTTGTTCAGCGCGCGCACGTTGATGGTATCTTTCCAGGTGAGCCATGGGTGGCTGGTCGACTGGAGCTGCGTCAGCATCTCGCGGTAGAGTTGGCGGGCGGGCATTTTCTTGAACGCACGCATGGTTCCAGCTTCAGCGGCGGCGATATATTCGTTGTATCTCTTGGCAAATTCTTCACCGTAGAGGTCTGGGAGGTCAGCGACTTCAGCTGGGTCAAACAAGTACCAATCTTGCTCTGCCTCGACGCGACGCATAAATTCGTCGCTGATAAATACTGCCGTATTGGCAAATCGTGTACGGAAATACGGGTCGCCACTGTTTTGGCGCAGCTCGAGAAACTGCGGGAAGTTGAGGTGCCAGTTCTCCATATAGAGTGCGGCGGCGCCGGCTTTTTTGCCCTTGCGACTGACGGCAAAGAGCGCGGTATCGATCATTTTCATAAACGGCAACGGGCCGGTACTGGTCGTGTTGGTCGTCTTGACCGGGCTCCCCATGGCGCGCAATTTGTTCATGCTGATGCCGATACCGCCGGTGCCTTTGGCAATCCACATCGTATCACGAACTGACTTCGCGATACTCTCCATGTCGTCTTGTACTTCGATGACGAAGCAGTTAGAGAGCTGCGGGAACGACCCGCCAGCATTTACCCGCGTACTGCCACCTGGCAGATAGTCGAGGTTACTCATATGCTTGTAGAAGTCCAGCGCTGCAGCAGTCGGGTCTTTCTCGTTAAAACTCAGCCCCATCGCAATACGCATATGGGTAAACTGCGGCGTCTCAAACGGATCGCCATTTTGTTTGCGCAGGGCATAACGGTTTTTGTTGGTGATGACACCGAGGTACTTGCTCAGGCCGTCGCGACTCGGGTCGAGCGCGGCTGCGAGTTTCTTGATATCAAACACTTTCGGGTCAGCCATACGCTTGTCGAGCAGGCCTTCCTTGACGCCGTATTTCAGGTATTCGCCAAACTTCTTTTCGTGCAGCTTCTTGAGCTCTGCATCGTCCTTGTAGTCACCGAGAATGTTTTTGTACACATTCTTGAGGAGCAATCTCGCTGCGATGATGTCAAAATCCGGATCATCTTTGACGTTTTGTAGCGCCGTATGAATCACCGCTTCATCAAGCTCCTCGCTGGTGATACCGTCAAACAATGTCAGTTGTAGTTCGGTCGCGACTTGCACAACCTTCTGTATCTGATCAGGCAATCCCTCACTGGCTTTGACAAGCGCCAGGTTGATCTTATTGGCATCAAATGGTTCGCGGGTGCCATCGCGTTTGACCACATTAATTACGCTCATTTACCCTCCTAAATTTCCTTTTTCCTAGGAGCTGGTTTCACCTTCGCAGATTTCTTTGCTGACTCAGCGCGGAAATTTGGCGGGTGAATCCCTATTCCTTTTTTGTTATGTTAGTACCCTCGCTCCATAGCACAACACCTCCCCAGGTATCTCCACCGCACAAGAAAACCAGCCACTAGCGTGGTGAACTAGTTTTGCTACAATCTTGCGGTGATGTCTATTTTGCTGAACTACTACATATGTAGTGTCTGCCTATGACTATAAGCACTAAATATGGGTATTTCAAGCCCTTTTGTTCATTTCGGTAGTGTTTTATTCACCACATTGCTTTTCACCTCTTGTGAAAACTACCTAGCGTCGATTGTAACTTTTACTACGCTATATATAGCGTAGTAACTTGTATTTGTGTCGAAATCATTGACTTTTTTAGCATTTAGTGATATATATATTAGCTTTTCGAAATCCTTCGACTAGCATCGCTCTTTCTAGGAATGGGGTCACTATGACTAACTTGCCTCTCCGACTCATCGGAGTGACGCTTGTTGTCTGTGCGTTCACGCTTGGTGCTGGACTGCACTTCGGTCTTGGCTGGGCCTTCACACTCGGCTTCGGCCTGCTGTTGCTCAGCCACAACACCTCGACTTCCAACAAGAGCTAAAGGCTCACCCACGGAAACAGACTCGCTCGCGAACCTCACTCTTCGCCAACTTAAGCTCCGTCGGTGAGCCTGTTTTCATTTCCGCACAAACCTCTACAAAAAGGATAATCCCTTAACAGATGAGCTAACTTGCCAAAAAATCTTTCACCTCTTTATATTGTACTTTTTTGTTCGTGCTGGCATAGTCAGCAACAAACCGCGCATAGGCTATTGGGTCATCAATCACCCTCTCGGGGTGCGCAATTCCCTCTCGCCCTTCGGCATACTCTCGGTAGCTCGACCATTTGTAACGCTGGTATCGCCGCGGGTTGAGATGAATATAGCGCGTGATGTGCGCCAGATATGATTCACGCGCAATCCGCGACGCTCGGTAGCTACTCTGAAACACATGCCCTTTCGACCGATATTTGCGGTTGTAATACATCGAGTAAGCGGTACTCACCGAGCGCATATAGCCAGTGAGCGCATCTGGGTCATTTTCTTGGTATAGGAGCAGGTGAAAGTGCGTCCCCATCAGACAATACGCCACGATTTCGATAGCATACAGCCGCACAATCACCGCAGGGTCTTCGTTCTCGACTAAGTGCTTTTGCAACAACTGCAAGAAAAAGGCTCTGTCCATATCATCGCGAAACAGCAGTCGCTCACCAGAGGCGCGATTATATACATGATAGTACGCCGGCGCATCGAACTCTTTCACAACATGTTTGGTTGGCATATCACCAGTGTACGGCAAGTTAGCACATCTGTTAAGGGATTATCCTTTTGGGAGGATTTTATGAACGCCGGCAGTCAAATTGTAGCTGGGCGACTGGATTGTAATCATCTGTGTAGGCTGGCCCAGATACAGCCTTGAGCAACCGGTAGCCCTCTGGCACTACAGGCTGTACTCCGAAAATCGCTATGATGTTTGATCGCTGCTCATCAGGATACCGAACCAATGCATGGCCGACTAAAAAATTATCAAGGTATGGCCGCACCTCAGCCTGAAAAAGTCGGCCGCAGGCACCCGTGTGGCCAGCAATCATATTCGTAATCACCGCCCCCGACGAAGCTACTGCTCGCCGCAAAGCCCGCCCATATTCAGCCGTCATGAGAGTCTCCGGTATAGCGTCATCGCCAAATACATCGACCACTACGATATCGTATGGCTGCGTAGTTTGATTGATAAACGTGCGCGCGTCGGCAGTCACATGGCGGATGTTCTCTGCACCCGTATATCCAAAATACTGCTCGGCGATATCGACGAGCGCTGGGTCAATATCGACAACATCTATCTGCGCGGTAGGATACTTCGCCGCCAGATATGCCGGCAGCGTGTACGCACCTGCACCGAGTATTGCGATACGCTGTTTGGTAGGCTGCGCCTCGATCACTGACGCAATCTGATGTGTATACCAAAAAGCAAGTTCGTTTGGCATCTCAAGCACCACTCCTGACTGCCTGCCGCCAGGACCGGTCGCAAGTGTACGAAGCGTCAAATCTGATACAGCTGAGTCTTCGATGACGTAGTGTGCAATCTGCGTGTCAACCGTCCGCCCTGTAGACGGCGAAGCCCATGCCATCAAACAGAGTACCAGCGCCACGGCCAGAGCTGCCGTCAACTTCACCGTACGCTCCCTCACGATAAGCCCCCCGACTATCATCGAGCCGACAGCCAGCAGCACTAGCACGCCACGTACGCCCATCACCCCAAAGAGCACAAACCCCGTCAAAAATGTGCCGACAATCCCCCCGACCGAATTGAGCGCACCGAGATTTGCGATAGCACTACCCGACGACGCGAGCGACTGCACATTGAGTTTTGCAAGATATGGATTAATCATACCGAGCACGAAACTAGCTGGGGCAAAAAGCACCAGCGAAGCCACTACCGCACATAGCCGGATATCGATAGTCCACGTCGCAATAGCGGCCAACACCCCGGGATAGACAATGACAGTAGTAGAGATCACTCCCGACAGCACTACAAAAAGCCACGCAAGATCGCGCGGCGTATGGCGCATATCAGCAATCCGCCCGCCCGCCCAGTAGCCGACGCTGAGTGCCATGATAATCACACCGATCACGCTCGTCCAAACATAATTTGAACTACCAATCGTCGGGGCGAGTATTCGGGCAGCGGCAATCTCAAACACCATCAGCACAAAGCCCGCAATCATTGCGAGCGCGCCAAGCTGCCTACTTTGCCTTACCATACGTAGTATTATACAGCCACGCTCCCCTTCGCACGGCGTTGTATAATAAAACAATGAGTACGATTATCACGATTAACCATTTCCAGATGAAGTTTGGCAAGACAACAGTCATCAAAGACCTCAGTTTTGAGGTGAAAAAAGGTGAAACATTTGGCTTCCTCGGCAGCAATGGCTCGGGCAAAACCACCACAATTCGCGCATTACTCGGCATTTATCAGCCTACTGGTGGCGATTTATTGATTGAGGGTAAGCCCTATAGCGTCTCTGGCGGCGTCAAGCTCGGCTATTTGCCCGAAGAGCGCGGCCTCTACAAAAAAGAATCCGTCATCGATGTCATGACGTATTTCGGCCAACTCAAGGGCATGTCGCGCGACACTGCGAAAGAACAGTCACTGAAGTACCTGCGCCGCGTCGGCCTAGAAGAAAAAGCGACGACGAGACTCGATAAACTCAGTGGAGGCCAGCAGCAAAAAGTCCAGCTCGGCATCACCATCATGGACGACCCAGAACTGCTCATCCTCGACGAACCGACCAAAGGCTTTGACCCCGTCAACCGCAAGCTCCTAATGGATATCATCGAAGAGCACCAAGCAAAAGGCGCGACCGTCGTGATGGTCACCCATCAGATGGAAGAAGTCGAGCGACTGTGTGACAGGATCATCCTGCTCAAAGATGGCAAGGCCCACGCCTACGGCACGATCGCCGAGGTGAAAAAGAAATTTGGCAACAAATCGCTCAACGATATATTCCTGAAAGTTTATGGAGATGAGAACAAAGAGGAGAACCACGAACATGCATAATCTCAGTACCGTCATACGCTTTGAAATCACCCGCACGCTCAAGAAAAAGTCCTTTTGGATTATGGCGCTCGGCTTCCCTGTCATGATGGCAGCGATTTTTGGCATCATATTCCTTTCAAACAAAACGACTGGCGATGCGGTCAAAGACCTCGAGAAACAGAAGTTTTCACTTGAAGTCACCGATGCATCAAAACTCGTCAATCCCGCCATCCTCACTGCTGTAAATGCTACCACAATCAGCGATAAACAGCAGGGTATCGACCGCGTCAAAACCGGCAAGGTCGACGGCTATATTTACTATCCTGCAGATATGACTAAACAGCCGATAGAAGTCTACGGCAAAGACGTCGGGATGTTTGACAATGGTCGCTACGGCGGCGTTGCCAAAGCGCTGTTGCTTAACTCTGTCCAAACCACCGTTACCCCTCAAGTGAGCGCAGTCATCCAGGGCAATACACCAACCAATGTCACCACCTACCGTGGCAGCGAGGTGTACGACCCGATGAAAGAGATGATTCTTCCCGGCGTGTTCCTGGTGCTGTTTTATATGCTGATTGCGTTTTTTGGTAACCAAATGCTCGTTAGTACTACTGAGGAGAAGGAAAACCGCGTCATCGAGATGCTGCTCACCACTATCGAAGCGCGCACGCTGATTATTGGCAAGATTATTTCGCTGATTTCCCTGGCATTTTTGCAGGGCCTAGTGATTATCATCCCGACACTTATCGGTTATCTGCTGTTCAAGAACCAGCTCCAGCTACCTGACTTTGACCTGTCATCACTCCCTGTCAACTGGGGTCACATCGGTATTGGGGCACTGATTTTCACTGCGAGTTTTGTGCTCTTTACAGGGTTATTGGTGCTTATCGGTTCGTCAGTCCCGACCGCCAAAGAAGCTGGTGGGTTCATCGGTATCATCATGATGCTGATCTTTGGCCCGCTCTACGCAGCGCCGCTATTCATCTCGCAGCCCGATAGTCCACTGGTGCATTTCCTGAGCCTCTTTCCGTTCACGGCGCCGATTCCACTGCTCCTACGCAATGCCGTCGGCAACCTCGAGAGCTGGGAGGTGCTTATCGCACTGCCAATCATCATCCTCTCTGCCATCATCGTGCTCAACCTCGCCGTCCGCGTCTTCCGCTTCGGCGCGCTCGAGTATAGCCGCAAGCTTTCGCTCAAAGAGATTATTGGGAAATAGCGCGACTCTCTCTAGTAAACATTGACTTATCTGTATATTATTGATATAATAGTACATATTGCTTGGAGTCATAGGGACATACAGGCACGAGTCCGAAAGGATACACCATGGCCGACACCTGCACGGTGCTCGTCGACACGCTGCCGTTTGCGTGCAGCAAAAGCCTCTTCAGCGAGGGCTTGCAAGAAGCAACGCTCGCTGGTCGCGCCTTCCTCGACCGCCAGGTCAAGAAGGGCAAGGAGAAGAAGGGCAGCACCTACGGCGGCCTGATCTACGACCCGACCGATCCATTGGGCGGCCCGATCGCCGCGATCAACCTCGGCGGCAGCGACACCAGTCGCTTCGTCAACGCCGCAGGCAAGGTCGACTGGGCGCAGACACACCCGGACGTGAACTTCGATGACGCCTTCAAGACCATGCCTTGGCTGATCGGCGTCGGACAGTTCATGTGGGGTCACGCCACGATGTGCTGCGGCTTCCCGGCTGCTGGCTCAGGACTCTCGGCCAAGGGTGATCTTCGCATCATGAACGTCATGATCGAAGTCCTCGCGGACACCATCCGCCCCGAGATGTCCAAGGGCCTCAAGGAGCTGCGTTCTGGTGGCATGAAGTGGCTCGACAACGAGCCGCGCACCGAGTACACCGTGATGGCGAGAATCTGCGAAGGCTGGCCGACCATCATGGTCGACTGACCATCACTCCCTACGTCCCTACTACAAGCAAAGCCCACCATTACTGGTGGGCTTTGTCATAGGTGAGAGAAGAAGTTTCTGGGGAACGATTCTTCAGATTTCTATAAGTATTCAGACGTCTCCACGTTGATGAGTGGAGTTCTTGTCATTCACCCATGAGACTGAGTGCAGACCGTATATCACGGGGCGCATAGATGCCACTTTCGCAGAGCCGATCAACCAAATCTTCAGTAGTCAGCATTGGGTTGTCGCGAAGCAACGATTCTGCTCGGGAGATCACATCTTCGACAAGTTCGTCATAGGTAATTGTTCGTATTACATCCTGGCTAGTAATCTTATTTCGCTCCACATCCCCTCCTTCATGGTCATTATTCAGACAGCATAGGTCTGTGTGCTTTTAAGTATGCACCCTCCCCTTTGCTAGAGCAAGCTTATCCAGAATTTCGCTGCACTACACGAACTCCTCAGTAGGTTTTCTGATGGCAAACCAAAGAATTCAAACCCTCACGCAAGAAAAGACGCTAGACCACAAGGCCTAGCATATTTTCTTGGCGGAGAGAGAGGGATTCGAACCCTCGGAACCTTGCGGCTCACCGCTTTTCGAGAGCGGCCAGTTCAACCACTCCTGCATCTCTCCATCTTTTCCATTATACATCCGCCCTACCTAGTCGTATCGCGCGGGGTGGTAACTATCTCGCGGCGAAAGGTCGTGTCGCTACAGTCGCCTACTGGCTCCGCGTCCTTCTCTGCCGCAGGCTTGTCAAAGAAATAAAACTCCACACCTTTGAGCACCGAATTGCCGACAACCATGCCGTCAAACCGCGATACCACTAATTGATTTGGATGACACTGCTCGTCAAAATTGAGGATACCGTATGACTGCTCGGGAGACTGCTCATTCGAATCGGTGCTATCGTTGTAGCCAAATATCCCCCCACCAGTCAAAGTACCGTTCACAATTAAGGTGCCGTTGACGCTGGCTTTATGCATATGCCCCGCAATCGCCACGCCACGCCGCACTAACTCTTTACTGGCGGCCGGCTCGTGCGAGACGGCGATATCTGGCGGACGATTGACAAAGGTTTTGTTAAACGCCTCGACGACTGGCTTTTGCTTTTCGGCATTGTGTTTGTTGTCGTCGCCGTACCAACGCCTAGAGTCATTTGCCCCCGCGACAGTCAGGTCGCCAAAATGCGCCACCTCAAATCGATCAGTCGATTGCTGCAGCACGACTACGTTTGGAATTTCCATCAGCCTCTTGATCAACGTCTCATCATACCGCGAGCTCTTATCGTGATTACCCAACACGATGAGGTATGGCACGCTCAACTTTGCGATACTCGCAAGCAGCCCCGTATATTCGGCCTCCTCGACATGCCCCGCCACAAGCAAATCACCGCTATCAATCACCGCATCGACCTTCTCCTCGTCGACAATCTGCTGTACCGTCGTCATCATATTGATATTGTGGATATCCGACACGAGCATGAACTTTGGCCCCTGCCCAGTCGCAGCTTTCTCGGGTGAAGTAATGGCTTTTGCGAGGTCGTTGCGCAGTGCCGCCCAGGCAGTCACATAGGGCTGAATTTGCTCGGTTCGCTTGGCGATACCTCCGATGACTGCTTCGCCATCAAGCCGTAGCGAGCCAGCCAGTCCATCAATCGCATAAGTTTTGTAGGTATCTTTCTGGTAGGTCGT
The DNA here is from genome assembly GCA_964581485.1 of uncultured Candidatus Saccharibacteria bacterium. GTDB lineage: Bacteria > Patescibacteriota > Saccharimonadia > Saccharimonadales > Saccharimonadaceae > Saccharimonas. Next base: position 16,917 of record CAZOOQ010000010.1, on the reverse strand, counting down.
GGCTGCACTCCCCGCCTGGTAGCCCATCGCCAGACCCACCGCCATCAATCCAGCGGCACCAGCTTTTGCATTCCATCGTCGCGAGCCAGCGGTGTAGGCGCCATAGGCGAGAAGCATGGCAAGCGCTGCGCCAGTTGCATACCGTTCACCGAGTTGCGCGACGAGCGATTCTAGACTGGTAGCAATCTGAGCTTCGCTTACCGAGAGCCCATTGACCCCATTTTTGGCGTAACTATCGATAATTTGCGGATTGAGCTTTGGCGTCGCCACGATGGCAGGGGTCGGTACTACCGAATCAAACCCAAAGTTCACATTGCCAAAGGCCGAGGGTACCACCACTGTGTCAAAGCCACTGTAGCTGAGCGACACATCGGCCGTATAGTTCGCCGTCTCGACATGAGCCGGCGCGAGATTTGTCGCCAAGACACCACCAGCATGTGCCACGGGTGCAAGTGCCATACCAAGTAGGGCAACCTTGCCAATGGTTTTTGCCGAGACACGACCAATCGCCTGCTCATGCTCTGGCTCGATGAGCGGAGGCATTGCTTCTCCCTTGTGCGTCATGACACATACTCTACAATATCTACTACTTAGTCGCAACTGGTATACTAGAGGTATGGAAGATTCGATATTCACAAAGATCATCAAGGGAGAGATTCCTTGTCACAAAATTTATGAAGACGAAAAAACTCTGGCATTTCTCGATATTTACCCAAAGAACGAAGGTCATACACTGGTCATTCCAAAAGTACACCCGGCAGAATTCGTCTGGGACCTCGACGATGACACCTACCAATCAGTGATGGCTACTGCCAAAAAAGTTGCGCTTCGCCTCCGTGAAGTCCTCCCCTATCAGTATGTTCATCAAGCGGTCGTAGGTACCGATGTTCCGTACGCGCACGTGCACCTGATTCCCTTTGCTACCACGAGTGACCTACATGGCTCGGCAGCTGCAGACATGAGTGGGGAGCCCGACCATGGGGCGTTTGCGGCACTTGCCGAGAAACTTCGCTTCTAAATGATTCGCATCCTCGCCATCGGCAAAAAACACGAGTCATGGGTACAAGAAGGTATCGAACGCTATCAGAAGCGCCTCCGAGCGCCCTGGAATCTCGAATGGGTATTGTTGCCACATAGCGCCCTCGCAGCCGACAGAGCGCGTCAGGACGAGTCTGAGCGCATCCTTTCGCGGCTAAAGGACAGTGACTTCGTCGTATTGCTCGACGAGCGCGGCAAACTCCTCGACTCCCTTGCGCTGTCGCGTGAATTGCAGCAGCAGATAGATAACTCTCGACAAATCATCATTATCATCGGTGGCGCCTATGGCGTCAACGACGCACTGACCACACGCGCCAACCTCGTCTGGTCGCTCTCCCCTGCTGTCTTCCCGCACCAACTGGTGCGGCTCATCTTGACAGAACAGCTCTATCGTTCTCAAGAAATCGCCGCTGGTCGCCCCTACCACCACGAGTGATCACCCTTGTTGCCTTCAAATTATCGCAAGTTATTCTCGCAGCTTATTGACTTTTAATAAAGTTTATGCTAGATTAGTAGAAGTACATTACTAAACACAAAAAACAATTACAAAAACTATGATTACATTCCTCCACCACATCATCAGCTATATCATGGCCTCGGTCAGCGTCGTACTATCATTTGGCGTGACCGTGCATGATACCCAGGCGGGACACGTGCTGTCACTCCGCGCCCCACACCGAGCCGCAAGCGTCTACGCCGACCTCCAAGTCGCACCCGCTAAACCAATTAGCGACCTCCATACCCCACATGCACATGCTGACTATAATCCCCTTAGTCAGACCCTGACCAACACATTCTCGTATCAGTCCCCGAGCATCGCACCACGCCGCGACACGCACCACAAGCAAATCCTTCGTGTCATCCAGATGGGCGGTCGTCATGCTTTCGACAATACCAATTTGCCGATTCTTACCTAACTAGGCCCTAGAGCCAAGACCCTACCGACGCGAATCGTCGCCGATGACCGTCAATTCGTCCGCCAGACGTTGCACCAACTCTTGTTTGGCCGTCAGCTGCTGGCGCGATTCTTCGACGAGTGCCTCTGGTGCTTTGGCGATATAGCCTTCATTACTGAGGCGCGCCTCGAGTGTCGCGACCTCTTGCCGTGTCTCCGCCAGTCGTCGCTCGAGATTTGACTGATGTTCGTAGAGCGTATCGGCGTCGACATCCAGCCAAGCGTCGCGACCACTCGCAGCCAGACGCAGCCCACGGGCTTGATCGACATGCTCGACCCCTTTCAGCTTCGCCAGTTTCATAATCAATTCAGCGTTGTCCGCCACTAACGAGTCGTCCATGTAGAGCATGGTATACGTCTCGTTGCCCGGCAGTGCATTGGTGACATACCGCGCCTCTGTGACGAGCCGTTTCAGCCGACCAAACTGCGCCGCTGACAGCTCACTGCATTCTTTTTGCTCTGGCCATGATTCGGCCGCCAAGAGATTGTCATGCCAACTAATCGCCTGCCAAATCGTCTCGGTAACAAACGGCGCGAACGGATGAGCCAGGCGCAGCACGGTATCAAGCACATAGACACTCATGTCGGTATGCTGCTCGGTCTTGCTCACCTCGACATACCAGTCAGCCACGTCATCCCACAAGACATGGTACACCGTCTCGGCCGCCTCAGCAAAGTTATAGTCGGCCATCTGCTTTTCGAGCTTCTCTGTTGCGAGATTGAGTCGACGGATAATCCAATGATCGGCCAGTGTTTTCGGCTCGGGGTTCAGCGTCGGTGCGGTCTCCCCTACCGAAGCGGCCACGTAGCGCGCCACGTTCCAGAGCTTATTGCAAAAATTCCGCCCCGCTACTACCTTGCTAGTGCTAAACGCCTGACTCTGCGCAGCACTTCGGCTCGCAATAATCCCCATACGAAGCGCATCAGATCCATATTCAGCAGCTATCGCCATCGGATTGATGACATTGCCCTTGCTCTTGCTCATTTTTTTGTTTTGCTCGTCGTTGACCATGCCGTGCAGATACACATGTCGAAACGGCACCTGGTCAGTCCGATACAGCCCGAGCATAATCATGCGCCCGACCCACTGGTAGAGGATGTCGTAGCCAGTCTCCATCACACTGGTCGGATAAAAGCGCGCCAGCGGACCATGTTCGAGAATATCGGTCACAATAAACGGCCATTGGCCGCTACTAAACCACGTATCAAACGTGTCTTCCTCTCGGGTATATGTTGTGCCATCTACAACGATTGTCTTTTCATTGACGCGGTCGTCAAATATCCATTTCTCGGCATCGGTAGTACTCTGAAAGGCTGGGATCGGAATCCCCCATGGGATCTGTCGACTGAGGTTCCAGTCGCGCAATTGATCGAGGTATTTCGCCAAGATTTCACCACGAGCTGCCGGCGTAAAGCTAATCTCGCCAGCACGAATCGCAGCGGCGGCGCGCTCCGCAAGCGGCTTGACCTTGAGAAACCATTGGTCTTTGACGAGCGGCTCGATGATTGTGTCGCATTTGTAGCAATGCCCGACAGCATGCTCGATCTCTGATTCACCTCGGTGGAGCTCTTCGATGTCGAGTGCTGCGAGGACTTTTTTGCGCGCATCAATACTGCTCAGACCGAGATATGGTGCAGCGACATTAATCATCTTGCCGTCATACCCTACCACTTGAATACGCTCTAGTTTGTGTCGCTCCCCTATCTCAAAGTCATTCGGATCATGGGCTGGGGTGATCTTGACCGCACCTGTACCGTACGCCATATCGACATAGCTATCGGCAATAACTGGAATTTCTCGGTCTGTCAGCGGAAGCTGCACATGTGTGCCGATGAGATGTTTGTACCGCTCGTCGTCTGGATGCACTGCGACTGCTGTATCGCCGAGCATCGTCTCAGGACGAGTCGTCGCCACAATAATCTCCCCTACCTTGTCGAGTGTCGGATAGGCTATCTTGTAGAGTTTGCTCTTTTCATTCTTGTGAACCACCTCTATGTCAGAAAAACTTGTCTGGTGCTGCACACAATAGTTCACCATGCGCTCGCCCCTGTAGACGAGTCCATCTTCCCAAAGTTGTTGGAAGGTCGAATAGACTGTCTTGATGACTTTTGCGTCGAGGGTAAACACTAAGTCGTTCCAGCTCGCCCCTACCCCGAGTGCGCGTAGCTGCAATTCCATGTCGCCGCGCTTACGATCGACAAAATCCCACACCTGTGAGTAGAGCTGCTCGCGGGTATAGTCGAAACGAGTCTTTCCCTGTTTCTCAAGCTCTTTCTCGTAGACTACCCACGTTTCAAATCCGGCATGGTCAGCGCCAGGGATAAGTACGGCATCATCCCCCCGCATACGTCGATAGCGGACTAGTATATCCTCGAGGTCAAACGATAGTGCATGACCGACGTGTAGGTCGCCATTTGCATTTGGTGGCGGCATGACGATACTATACGGAGTTCCCTCACCCTTTGGCGCAAAGACATTTGCCTTTTCCCACATGGCATAAATCATCGGTTCAAAGTCGTTCGGTGTATATGTCTTGGCTAAATTCATACGCGGCAGTGCTCCCTATTCCACATCATCAATTGGGCTTTTCACGCGAAAAAAAGCGCACAACGAAAGCAATTGTTTTCACGTGAAAACATCTACCTCTGTTATACCTCTGTTGTTCGCGTGTTTGTGTTACCTCTAGTATATCATAGTTTTGCGACCGCAAATACGAGCAGTGTATACTAGGTCTATGATAGTAGGGAAGAACTGCGACGAGTCGTCGCTATGGGACGAAGTTGTGCATGATCTCGATGGGCATCCTTTGCAGCTATGGGGGTGGGGAGAGCTCAAAGCCGCACACAACTGGTCAGCACACCGTGTGCTCTTTGTTGATGAGCACGACGCCGTCCTCGGAGCAGCCCAAATTCTCAGTCGACGCTTGCCCGGGCCATTCCGTCGTCTCACCTACGTCCCTCGTGGACCCGTCTGGTGCGAGGGGAGGGAAACAGAGGTGCTGGACGCCTTGGCGAGGTATGTCAAGCAGCATCTGCCCGGCACTGTACTCACCGTCGAGCCTGATGACGAAGAAATCCCCATACCAAAGGGATGGGTACGGTCAAACAACACGATTTTGATCCCACGCACACTTATCCTCGACCTCAACAAAGGCGAACCAGCACTACTCGAGGCCATGAGCAAAAAAACCCGCCAATACATCCGTAAGTCTGAGCGTGAGCACTGCGCAATTCGCCCCGTACGGAGCGAGGAGGACCTTGCTGTCTGTCTCGAGATCTACAAGCAAACCGCCGAACGGGCGAACTTCGCACTACACACAGACGACTACTACAGGGATGTTCACAAAAAGCTCGGTGACTCATCGGTGATATTTGCAGCCTACGAGGGCGATCAAGTGATTGCATTTGTCTGGCTAGCCGTCAGTACGACGACGGCATTTGAACTCTACGGCGGCATGAACGACAGGGGACAAGAGCTGCGCATCAATTATGCACTCAAATGGCACGCCATCACCAAGTGCAAGGAGTGGGGAATCGACCGCTACGACATGAATGGTCTGCTCAACGACGGCGTCAGCACCTTCAAGCAGGGCTTTGCGAGCCACGAAGATATGCTGGCGGGCACCTACGACTATCCACTATCACCCCTGTATGCGACCTGGACGAAAGGGTTGCCAACTGCCAAAAAAGCCGTACGTCGCCTCAAGAAATTGACGAAGCGTCGATAATAAACGCGCCTCGGCGTATGACGTCGAGCGTGCCATCACTCGCCACCACTGCGATGGTCGACGATTGGCGCTGACTCAAGTCGCCACCATCGACATAGAAATCAATATCATCATAAAAATAAGCGAGAGCAGCTGAGATATCGCTAGCCGTCGGCTGCTCAGGCGCATTTGCACTCGTGGTCATGAGCGGACCGACTTGCTGGAGGAATACACGCAATGCTTCGTCATCTGGGATGCGTGCCGCGAGGGAAGTACGCTCAGCCTTGAGATAGCTGGCGACGTTTGAGGCGTCGAGCACGACGCTGAGTGGTGCAGGCCAGTATTTTCTCGCTGCCGCTACTTCTTCTGCAGGGAACCCGAGCGATAGCAGCTGCTCAGGGCTTGCCGCAATAATCGTGCCGGGGTGAACGGGGCGATCTTTGACGCGGTACAAGCGCTCGATAGCCTCCTTGCTTTCGGCACGTGCCACTAGTCCATACACAGTATCGGTCGGCAGTACACCGACTGCATCGTGCTGCAAGAGACGGATCAAATCGTCATTTTCAAATGATGAAAAATGTTGTGCCATTTACAACTATTCTTTCGTATTCCAGGCAGTTTTGCTCATCGAAATACTTGGCAATACCTCGAGCGTATAGGGGTCGACGGGCGGCTTTGACTGCGCATAGAAATACCCGAGCGTCGCAATCATCGCTGCATTGTCGGTGCAGAGCTGCATGGGCGCGTACTCGATAGGTATCGAGAGCCGCTCGGTCAGTTGGCGACGAAGTTCTTGGTTTGCCGCTACGCCTCCTGCTATCACCACAGAAGCAGCACCATACTCCTGCTGTGCTTTGACTGTTTTGTCGACCAGAGTCTCGACTGCCGTGTGCTGGAAACTTGCCGCGAAATCATCCCGCTGTGAGGCTGTCAGAAGCCCTGCAAGCTCGTGAGAAGGAAAAGTGAAGTCCTTGCCCACCTCACGCTGTACCGCGCGCAGAACGGCTGTCTTGAGGCCTGAGAACGAAAAATCATACGGGTTTGCTAGTTTTGACTTCGGTAGTGCGTATCGATTGGCGTCACCACGCATGGCTGCCTCGGCAATTGACGGGCCACCTGGATAGGGAAGCCCGAGAATCTTTGCCACTTTGTCAAATGCTTCACCGACCGCGTCGTCTTGTGTCTGGCCGAGCAGCCGATAGTCACCGTGGTCTTGAAACAATACGAGTTGCGAATGCCCACCAGAGACAATCAGTGCCAGCATGGGGAAGTCGGGCTGCTTGGACGGCAGATCAAACGGCAGGAGGGCCGTTGGATTTTCAGAAGCAGTCTGGAGCCCGTGCGAGCCTGCTCGCTCGGCGCGGAATTGCTTCTGAGAGTCCGAGGGCCGTCCAACCTGCGCACCCTGTCGCGCATCCTCTGTGATAAAATTCGCGTAGACATGCGCCTCGACATGATGGATAGGGTAAAGCGGTTTGTCGTGCACAACCGCGAGGGTGCGCGCGGCAAGCGTCCCGACAAGTAGCGACCCGATGAGGCCTGGTGCGTAGGTGACGGCAATTGCGTCGATATCGTCCCAGGTGCAGCCAGCATCGCTAAGGGCTTTGTCGATCACTGGGTTGATCGCTTCGATATGACTCCGCGCCGCAATCTCTGGCACCACGCCCCCGTAGTGCGCATGGATGTCGATTTGTGTCTGCACGACATTACTGAGCAATCGAAACCCGTCCTCCACTACAGAGGCGGCAGTCTCATCACAACTACTCTCGATTCCCAGTATTTTCACTAGAGGTATTATACCACTTCCACCGGCTTATATTCTTTTCCAGGGTGCCACCCTGAGAAGTGTAAAAATTACAAATAAGGTGTATTAAACCATTTATTAACTATTTACTCACACATCGTTTTTGTGCTGTACGCTACTTTCAGCAGTATCTGACTATTGGTCGGCCAGCTGGTCTTTTAGTAGTGCTATCTCGGCTTTTCGACCCTCATACTCTCTAAGGAATTCCCGATATTTGGCTTGAGTCGTCGCCTCTATGCGCCCCGACTTCACCCAAACTGGTGCTGTCTCTCCAAGATAAAAAGCAATAGACGACCAACGGTAGGTAAGATAGCTTCGTGGATTCATATGAATATATCGACTCATGTGCAACAAATAGGACTCATCGTCGATATGTGACGCTCTAAATACACCCTGAAAAATCGTGCCCTGGTGCTTGTATTTACGATTAAAATACATTGTGTAGGCGATCGTGACTGATTTCATGAGCTTGCTGATTGCCTCTATGTCATCGCCCTGATAAAGAAGTAGGTGAAAATGGTTCGACATCAAACAGTAGGCGACGACATCGACGGTATATTTGGCATATTCATTACCGTTTGCATCTCTCATCGCATCGCCAGCATCCAGGTGACGACCGAGGAGCGATAGAAACTTCTCTCGGTCTTTATCGTCGCCAAAAATAGGCTGCTTGTGCGCACCTCGGTTGTACACATGATAAAAAGCCGGGGCATCATAATATCGCACGGTGTTTTTGGACGGCATACAGGTATAATACCATCGATTTGTAAAAAATAACTACTCTCAGGGTGGCACCCTTGAATCTATATGTTTTGCCGCATGAGTAGGTGTTCTGGTGTAAAATAGACCTATGAAGCAGCAGCTAGCCAGGGGGGTTCGAAAAGCGCTACCACAAGGAGCGGTGCGCTCTCTCGAGGATACCTACCGCAAATCACGCGCCAAAGCGATGTCAGCCCGCTACGGTCATCCGGCACGTCACCTCAAAGTCATTGCCGTCACCGGCACCAACGGCAAGACCACGACGGTTAATTATCTCAACGAAATTCTCAAAGAAGCCGGCAAAACGACGGCGATGTTTAGTACAGCGACAATCGAGATAGCAGGGAAGGCCAAGCGCAACGACCTCAATGCCACTGTGGCGACCACGCACCGCATGCAGCAGTTCTTTCGCGATGCCAAGCGCGCGCATGTCGACTACGTCGTCATGGAATTCCCGAGCCACGCTATCCACCAGCACAAGCTCGCGGGCGTGCCGATCGAGATGGCCGTCATGACAAATCTCACCCAAGATCACCTCGACTACCACGGCACCATGGAAGCATACGCAGAGGTCAAGAGCCGGATTTTTGCAGGTGAGCCGACCTACATTGTCCTCAACCGTGACGACGAATGGTTCGACTATTTCAACAAATTTGCCGCCGGTGCCCAGAAAATCACCTACGGTGCGAGCAAAGACGCCGAGGCGCGCATCGAAAAAACCAAACTCTACCGCAAGGGAACCGAGGCAAAAGTAACTATCGACCACCAAACAAAACTCGACCTCGCGACCAATCTCCCCGGTGAATTTAATGTCTACAACATGACCGCGGCCGTCGCAGCTGCCTACTTGCTCGGTATCGAGCTCAACGACATCGTCGAAGGTGTGGCCAATCTCGAAGAAATCCCCGGTCGTTTCGAGCGCATTGAGGCAGGGCAGCCCTATGACGTCGTCGTCGACTACGCTCATACGCCAGACGGCCTCGAAAAACTCCTCACCGCCGCGCGCGCTATCACCAAACACCGCGTCTTGCTCGTCTTTGGTGCTTGTGGCGACCGCGACAAAGCCAAGCGCCCCGTCATGGGTGAAATTGCTGCACGCCTGGCCGACCGGATCTTCCTGACCGACGAAGAGAGCTACAACGAAGACCCCGAAACAATCCGAAAAATGCTCTACGATGGCATCGAAAAGGTCAAAGGCGGCGCCATGAAAACCACCGAAATCGCCGACCGCCGCGACGCCATCGAAAAAGCCCTCAGCGTCGCCACCAAGGGAGATACCGTCCTCATCACAGGCATGGGCCACGAAGTCTACCGCATCGTGAACGGCAAGCGCATCCCGTGGAATGATGCTGATGTGGTGCGCGAGATTCTGCAGAAATAACAAGTGCTACCTGTACACACATCCAAAAAAAATGAAGCAGGCTCCTGGCTGCACATCAAGCTATGCACAGCCAGGAGCCAAAATGCGATCTCAGTGGCGCGTTGCCACGTCAATTGCCTCCTCTGAGATAAGGATTGTTGCCCCCACAAGGTCGGCCTCTCTGTATCGTATGACGATGTCGATGTCGAACCCGTCTCCGAGCTCGTCAAATCTCCCGACAGTACGATACAGCAAATCGTTATTTGCCAACTTGTAGGTATGCCCCTTGTCGTAGATACGCGCGACATAGAGCGTGAGCTCTTTGTCTTCCACTGAGTCTTCCGTCGCAACTGGCACGACAATATGACAAGGGAACTGTGTGCGACGTCTATCATTTAGATAGAGTTGCGTAAGTATCTCGCGACCACTCTCAACGGTGACGTATCGCAGGGTGTCACTCACTGTATTCTCCTTCTCTAGGTAGCAATGAGTCAACAGTATATTATCATAATTATACAAATAAGTAAAGAGCGGAATCCGCTCTTTACTATATTTGGGTAGTAATCTTAGCGCGAGCCAGAAAGTGCACGATCGATACGATCTTGCGACCAATCACCACGAGCAGCAGCTTCCTCTACTGCCAGCTGAGCGATATGAGCAGGAACCTTTAGTTCTTCGTTAGACTTCTCAGCTCCCTCATCAAAATGCCCTAACTCAGTCTGGCCAGCAGGAGTAAGGTCCTTTGCCCAATCTTGCTTATCGCCAAATATTGCTTTGCCTCGAGTTAAGCCCTTTCGGTTATTGTCTTCGAGTATTGAGATTTCTTTGTTTGACATTATACTGTTGTTTCCTTTTTTGTTTTGTTTTAATGCTTATATTCTCATACTAGCATAAGCTGTACAATAAGTCAAGTCTCTGCACTAAAACCATTGGCGTTTCTTGAGGCGCCAAGTCAGGCTGACAACGAGGCGCTGGGTGAATTGCTGCCAGCGTCTGTAGGCGCTCGGGTTGATCACGAGGTCGTAGCAACCGACATAGTCGGTAACGTGCTTGTTAAAGCTGGTTTTGAACCGCCCGACACCGTAGAACTTGTGCGATTCATCGTTGATTGCGCTCGAGTGTGGCGCGCCACAGAGGTCGTAGCTGGTGACGCCTTTGGTCTTCATCCATTTCATAATTTCCCACTGCAAAAGGTGGCTGGCGCCATAGGCGGTACGCTCGCGCACTGAGGCGCCGTCTTTGTAGAGGCCTTTTTTTCCGAGATACATACAGTAGGCTGCCGCGACAACTTTGCCGTCGAAATACGCAAAAAAGAGTTGACCGCGGCCATTCGCAGCAAAGCTCTGCCAAAACTCTTTGTAATAATCAAAGCTACGTATTGAGGCCTCAAAGCGACCTGCGGCGGTGTCATTGAGGAGGTCGAACATGATTTTCATGTTTTCTTCGGTCAGATCGACCGGCTTTGCCGTCACCCCATCGCGCTCAGCACGCTTGAGAGCATGGCGGCCTTTTTGGTTGAAATTTGCCATGATGTCATCGAGAGACGGTGAGAGGTCAATGATGACGGTCGAAGAATTTGGCTGCACCACGGGAGTCTTGACGAGCCCTAAATCCCTGAGCGCCGCGTGCGTGTCGTCGCTTTCGATGATTTCTGGCTCGAACTTGACGGCAAATACGCCTTCTTTTTTGGCGAGCTCTCGCAGCGCGGGAATCACCTCGATAAGCCCATCGACCGTCTTGACACCTGGGCCTTTCGGAAGATACCAATACTTTCCGTGAGCAAAGACTTGCTTCTCGAGAGCAGTCACGGCAATATCACCAGCCATCAGATAGCGAGGCTGCCACCCGCCGCGACGCTTCGTCTCGGCCATTTCAGTAGCCTGGAAGACGTTACCACCGTCAGGATTGTTCGCGAGTAGCTCATCCCATGTGGCGATTTCATCGGTTGTCGCAAGTCGTGCAGTCATTACATCTAGTATACTACGCGAACCTTGACTCATTTTTAGAAACAAGCGAGGATCGAGCAGATAGAGCTATGCCTGTGGCTGGGCGCCAGAAAGAAAATCGATTTCTTTGATGATGTCGAGTAACGCTTGAGCACGGCGAGATTCGTCGGCGATTTGCTTGGCGGCCTCGTGTGCAGGTGCGACCAGCGTGCGGTCGTCGGTTGAGCGAATCAAGAGCAAGTAGGTATCAAATTTTTCCTCGGGAACGAGGTTGAGCTTGTCGACCAGTGGTCGGAGCTCGTTGATGGCTTCTTGCTTGACGCCGTCGAGGTCACCGGCAGAATCTGGAGTAGCTGGCGGAAAGCTTGGTGCCGGCTCTGGCATCGGTGGCAGCTCGGGAACGACAGGTTCGGCTGTCGCATCGGCAGAGTCTGAATCAGCAGGCTCGGGATCGGCACTTGGCGGTGGTGTTGACGGGATTGGCACTGGATTTTCAATAGCGTCAGCAGCAGAGGTATCACCCTCGGCTCCGTTGACGCCTGCCAATACTTTCGCTAGTTCTTGATCGTCACTAATCGGTTGTGTCGATTGCGGTTGAATATTCATGCCCACCTCTGCCTATTTACTACTTATGCTTACTTAATAAATACTGTATCATGGATACAAGAAGATGTGCAAGAACAAAGGAGTGGGGAACTAACATGCTAGATGATAGGAATGTCATAAAACAGCGCGACAGAGATGACGCGCTCGGGGTGACGGCAAGACAATATGAGCAAGTTGACTATGAAGTAGTGCTCGAGGATACCGAGAATGACGGTCGAGAGATTAAGCATATCGTAATCGCAGGCATGGGTGGTTCGGCGCTGGCATCTGATGTGATGCGGGCACTCCTACTTCATAGGCTGTCTATTCCCCTCGAGGTCATCAAAGATTATGAACTGCCGGCCTACGTCGGACACCACACCCTTGTCATCGTCAGCAGCAACTCCGGCAACACCGAAGAGACGTTGTCGTGTCTCGATATTGCACTACGGCGCGGCGCGCAGATAGCAGCGGCAGCGACTGGCGGCATGCTGGCGGATATCGCCCGCGACAAGCACATCATGCTGGCGACTTTTCCACACAATGGTCAGCCGCGCATGGGGATGCTCTACAACTTGCGAGCGCTGCTCGCAATTCTCGTCGAGTTTGGGCTGACCGATCGATCGATTCTCGATGAAATGGCTGCGACGCGCGACTGGCTCGAAGCCGAGACCGACAAATGGGTAAAAGAAGTACCTACTGAGCAAAACTACGCCAAACAACTGGCGCTAATCGCGGTCGGCAAAACCCCAGAATTCATCGGTAGTGGCTTGACGGCTTCGATAGCGTACAAATGGAAAATTAGCTGGAATGAAAATGCCAAAAATGTGGCGTTTTGGGCGCAACTTCCCGAGCTAAATCATAATGAGTTTATGGGCTGGACCTCGCATCCCGTCGAAAAACCGTTTGTGATTTTTGATATCAGGAGCGACCTCGACAGCGATCGGCTGACCAAACGATTCGAACTAACCGACAAACTGCTCAGCGGCAAACGACCAAAAGCTCATGAGATTTGGCTCGCTGGCGACACGCTCATGCAGCAACTCTTGTGGGGCTGTATCTTGGGCGATTTTGTCAGCATCTATGTCGGCATCCTCAACGGTGTCGATCCAACCCAAGTCGACCTCATCACCAGGCTCAAACAAGAGCTGGTTGATTAGATATGTTGCGATTCAAGTAAATAAGTGATACATTCATCAGAATTTACTTCTGTGAATTTGTTTCAATCAAGGGAAAAAGCCCAGCCAGACTATATGTTTCATGTTGCCTGCGCGATAGGAAAAAACCGTAGGTTTTGTCCTATTATGTTTGCGGTTGTCTCATGAACTTTAGTGGTACTGCCGTAGCGACTCAATCGTATCCTTGCGCGCGGCTTTGAGGGCAGGGTAGAGCCCAAAGAACACACCGACCACCACGGCCATGGCAAACGCCATGCCAGCCGTTAGCCAGGTGAAGGCTGGAGTGAAGTACAAGAACGTGCTGATACCAAATGCCGCGATGTATCCGACAAAGTAGCCAAAAATACCGCCAATAAAGCTCATCATCAACGCCTCAATGAGAAACTGTGTGACGATATTGCCATTGCTGGCACCGACAGCCTTGCGGATACCAATCTCACGCGTCCGTTCCGCCACACCGACCAGCATGATATTCATTACCCCGATACCGCCGACCAGCAGCGAGATTGCCGCGATAGCCGTCAGTACCTGTGTGAGCGCGGTAAACAGCGTATTAGTCGGGCGGCCAATTTCTTCGCCAGCCACAATCGTGAAATCTTTTTCACCAATGTGTTGTTGGAGAAGACTGGCTTCAATTTTCTTTTGCACTTCGGGAATATTGCTGCCTTGTTTGGCGAGAATATCAATCTGTTGTATTTGCGCTCGCCCCTGGTGGAACAGCTTGCCGCGCTCAAAACTCACCACAGCCGCAGTATTGAGGTCGACGTTGTTGTAGTTGATAGGATTTTTTGACATTCTGATCACACCGATGACCGTAAACACTTCGTTGCGCAGCGTGAATGTCTGCCCGACAGGTAGGTCTGTTCCAAATAAATCAATCGCAAGCTGCTGTCCGATGACAGCGGTGTTGTTGTCGGTCACTTCATCGAGAAACTGGCCTGAGCGCATCTGTACATTGGCGACTTTGGCAAAGCCTGGAGTTGTCGCAAGCACAACATTTTCTTTGACGGTGTCAGTTTTTGACTTGAGTGTGCCGGAAATCGTCATAATAGGGACGGTTGCTGCCACAGCATCGATCTTGCTAATCGCGGCGATGTCGTCTTCGGTGAGGGTACTGGTGCTAAATGACTGCTGTGCGACAGGGTTAGTAATGGCGTTTGGATCTCGAGTCTGGAGCCCAGGACGCACGACGATGAGCTCTCCGCTATGCTCGGCAATTTGTCCATTGATCATCCTGGTGACACCGCCACTCAGCGCGAGAATACAGGTCACACTCGCAATGCCGATTGTGATACCGAGTGTCGTCAAGACACTGCGCGTACGGTTGCGCCGTAGGGTCTGATAGGCATTTTCAATGTGATCTATGAGCAAAAGACTCATGACTTGCCTGCCTTTTTTGTTTTCGTGGACTTGGCTGGTTTTTTCGATGGTTTCGCTGATTTTTTTGCACGGCGAGTCGCTGGGCTTTCCTTGGCGCGCGCGGCTTTCTCGTCGGCCTCTTGTTTGAGGCGACGATTGAGCGGAATCTTCACCACACCAGCGCTACTGACACTGACCGCGATGCGGCGGTCACTAGCGATTTTGCCATCAAGCATATTGATGACTCGACTCGCGTAGCTGGTGAGGTTTGGGTTGTGCGTCACCATGATGATGGTGTTGCCCTTCTTGTGGAGCTCTGAGAGCTCTTCCATGATGACGTGGCTACTACGGCTATCAAGATTGCCGGTTGGCTCGTCGGCGAGGATGATACTGGGTTCATTGACCAATGCACGGGCAATCGCGACGCGCTGCATCTGTCCGCCAGAGAGCTGCCATGGCATATAGTACTCACGCTCTTGGAGGTGAAAGGTCTTCAGCACTTCGCTGGCACGCTCGAGGCGCTTCACACGGCGCATGCCCTTGTAAGTGAGGGGCAGGGCGACGTTTTCGAGGACACTCAGGCGGTTGATGAGGTTGAAACTCTGAAACACTACACCGATTTGCCCAGAGCGAATCCTGGCATGCTGAGCACTGCTGAGACTCGAGACGGCTTTGCCATCCAGCATATATTCACCATCGTCAGCGCGGTCGAGTAGTCCGATGATATTGAGGAGTGTGGTCTTGCCGCACCCACTCGGGCCCATAATCGCAATAAATTCGCCCTTGTTGATTTTGAGATCGACCTCATCAAGCGCACTCAGCGCAGCATCACCAAGCCCATACCGTTTGGTAAGCGCCTTTAATTCAATGACTGGTGTTTTTTTGCTCGCAGGGGCCATTCCTTCTATTATAGGCAGCTGAAGCGAGAGAAAGCAACAGATATAAAATGTATAAAATACAACTTACTTGCTTTAAACACAAGTGGAATGCGGACTTGCTCTCGATTTCATGAGGAGGCGGAAGAGCGTAGCGATAGGAGCACGTACGCTGCACCTTTGTGGGGTCATGGGCATGCGAGCTAGCGGTGTCGTATAATTTAGGTATAAAAAGAGGTGACCGTGAAGCGACATGTCTCTCGCAGAAATTTTTATAAAAAATTTCGAGAACGGCATGAGCGGAAATAGCGAGTATTTGCCAGTGGCAAAACGCAGCGCCGTGGTTTCTCTGCGAAGCAGAGATGAGGAGCACGTACGCTGCACCTTCATGGGGGGTGCGCGTAGAGGCTAGCGGTGACGTATAATTTAGATATAAGGAGAGGTGACCGAGTGGTTGAAGGTGAGAGTCGCTTGGAGCGGCTCGCAAGGAAATCTTCCGATGAAAGCTATGCTTTCAATCGTGAAGTTTCGGGGTCGCGGGACGTGACCGCGCCTGTAGGCCGTGCACACGACATGATGTACCGTCTGTTTTACGCTACACTATAGGTATAAGGAGAGGTGACCGAGTGGTTGAAGGTGCACGCCTGGAAAGTGTGTGTGTCCAGCAATGGGCACCGTGGGTTCAAATCCCATCCTCTCCGCCAAAAAATTGGCATTATTTTCACAGCTAGCAGTGGCGTCTCACGGTATAGTGACTCTATGCAGCCGACTTTTAACGCTATGCGCGCCATCACCTTCGTTTTGTTTCGTCGCATATTCTTACCGATTGCTTGGATTGTCGGCGGTATCTTGGCAACAGTCTGGGGGAGCATCATCGCGCTAGCGCTGCTCGTACACAGTAGTTGGTTGTGGGCATTTGTGATTATCATCCCTGTCACCTTGGTTGCGCTCGCTATCCTTTGGGCTACCTGGCTCGCTTCTGGGCGCCTTGCGCCAAAGTCCATGACACGAGATGAGCGCAAATTTATTCAGGGGTTTTCTGATAAAGTTATTCGCATCGCTGAAACACGGGCTACACCGCTGCCCGTCATCGCCTTGCTGATCGCAAAAGACGTCGCACGCGGCAAGAAAAGTAGCTATGTTGAGAGTTTGATTGCAGACACAAAAAGTTTGAAAGGTGATTTTGAGGTGATACGGAGGATGGGAGAGGAGTAAGGGCGATAGCGCTGCGCTTTACCGAACGCGCGAGATGCACCAGCTATAGCTGTCGCGGGGGGGGGGCGGGGTGGGGGGGGGGGGGGGGCCCAAAAAAAAAAAAACTAAAATGTTTGTGTGTTTTTTTGTTTTGGGC
>CAZOOQ010000009.1:0-27629 GCA_964581485.1 uncultured Candidatus Saccharibacteria bacterium | reverse complement strand
AAAGAACTGTTTTGCTACTTTTGGATAAAAGTAGGCGTGTCTTTTGTTTCTTTTCCCGAAAAGAGAAAAGAAAGGATTGAAAAAGCCGCTTGCGCGGCTTTTCTGCTATGTTCTAAGAACTCAGAACCCAGAACTATAAACTACTCTTAGAAATAAATGTACGTCAATCCAGCTGCTGATCGCGTGTAGTAGTGATACCTACCCCAGCCACCACCATCGGCGTTGTTGTTGTAGTCACTGACGGTGATAGTACCGTCGCCGTTGACTGCTTCGACATACATCGAGTGGCCGTAGATACCGACGTACCAGATAGCGACTGAGCCTGCGACCGGTGTTGAGCCGTTTGGTATGCCGTAGCGAGAAGTAGTTGCCGGCCATTGATTGGCGTTGCCGTACCCGCTAAAGTGTGGGACGAATCGTCCAGTGCTCGCGACCTTCCAGGCAGTGTAACTGACACACTCACGGTTGTAGAGTCCCCATGAGTCGACGAGTGAATCCTGAGGAGCGTTAGCCCAGATAGCTGGGTATCCCCCGCCACCGACTGAACCACCGCCAATATTGCTGGCACCGCTTGCTGCGGCAGCGGCAGCCATCGCAGCTGCTTGCTGCTGGCGCAAGCTATTGATTTGGCCATTGCGCTCGCTCGATAGCTGCTGATAGGCGGCTTCTTGACCCTGCGTATCAGCCAGGAGCTTCGCCTGCTCAGCTTCTTTGGCTGCGAGTGTTTCGCGCTGCGACTTTTGGTCGGCTAGAACATTCTCGACATCTTTTTTCTGGGTTTCAAGCTTCTTTTTGAGTGAGTTGATTTCTTCAATTGTTTTGCTGAGATTTGACTGAATCGATGAGCGATATTCTTGCTGGTCGACATAGTCGCCAATATTGCTCGAGCTCGCCAGCATCTCGAGAGGTGTAATCGAGCCATCAACATACATATCGGCGATAATCTGTCCAAGTGCATTTTTGTTGTCGACAATCTTCTTTTCGGTCTCAGCGATTTGGATGACGAGTTTGTCATACTTGGCTTGGCTGAGGTCAATTTGGCCTTGAATCGTGGCTTTTTGAGCCGCAAGATTTGCTAATTGATTTTGCAGTGTGTCTGCCTGTGCGCCAAGTGCGGCGGCTTGCTGCTGATACCCATCAATCTCAGCCTGGATGGCTTTGATTTGGTCATCGTATTTGTCAGCAAAAACTTGTGTGCCGAAAGATATTGGCCCACCGAGCATCATCAATACTGCACCAGCCACTAGTGCTGACTTAGTGACTAACCCTTTTGAAACTGACGTGGTGGACTGTTTCATTGATTCTACCTTACCATAAGCATTATTTGTTTGTCAACCATTTCATGTTGTATTATTTCTCGACTACACTTTGAGATACCGACGAGTCGCAAGCAGTGACGAAATCGTACCAATGAGCATACCGAGCACAATCATACCGATGAGCACGAAGCCGATATAGCTCGTCACATAGTCAATTGTCGGTCCAACTGATACCCCCCAGCTAGCAAGTTGCGACTGGGTCCCGTAGAGAATACCGATGCCTGTTGCCGTCGCGACAACTGCTGCGATAAATCCATATACCATCGCCTCGACCACAAACGGACCGCGGATAAACGCTCGGTCGGCACCGATAAGTTTCATCATCTGGATTTCTTCTTTGCGGTTGAAAATCGCCATGCGAATCGTATTGAAGATGATGAGTACCGAGATACTCGTGAAGAGAATGCTTGCACCGATACCGAGTTGCTGCGCGGTCCGTGTCCAGGCGGCGATAGTGTCAGTCGCTGATTTGCGTTCGCTCATAAACGTCGGTTGACGCGAGGGTTCGATATACTGCTTGAGCTCGTTGTTTGTATTCACATATTCGACGAGCTGACTCGTATCATTGACATCACGCAAGCTGATACGGATGGTCGCCGGAATTTTGTTGGTAGCCTGGGTGAGCGCCTCGAGAGAATCTTTGTCGGCTTTGTTCTTTTGAGCAAATTCGGTCCTCCCCTGCTCGGTACTGATAAACGAGACTGATTCGACATTTGAGAGACCTCGAATACCCTCAATCACTTTGCTTGCTTGCTGCTCGCTTGTATTGGGCTTGAGGTAAATCGAGCGATCGATGCGCTTGCCGACCTGGGTAGTCGTGTCCGCCAGGATATTTTGGGCGGCTACCGTCCCAAACACAATAATGAGTGTAATCGTCATCACTGCGGTTGCCGCAACTGTCAGCCAGGCGTTGCGCGTGAAGTTGTTGACACCATAGCGACACATACGCAGAAACGTAATCCATTGTCGACGATGTCGACGCTGGCCAGCGAGGGCGCGTGCATTATTGGCTTTTTTCTTGGCCATCATTGTCGATAACTCCCTTGTGCTTGATCTGAGGTAATCTTGCCGTGATCAATCGTGATGACGCGGCGCTTTAATTTGTTGACAATATCAACGTTGTGCGTGGTCAGGAGGACGGTCGTGCCGTATTTGTTGATTTTTTCGAGTAGCCGTACGATATCCCAGCTGTGCCGTGGGTCGAGGTTGCCGGTCGGCTCATCAGCGATGAGAATCTTTGGCTGGCGCACAACAGCGCGGGCAATCGCCACACGCTGACGCTCACCGCCAGAGAGCTGGTGCGGGAAATTCTTTTCTTTGCCCTTGAGTCCGACGAGCTCGATAACTTTTGGAACGGTCGATTTGATTTCTCGGTTGGTCATGCCGGCAATTTCGAGTGCAAACGCGATGTTTTCAAATACCGTTCGTTGTGGGAGAAGCTTAAAATCCTGGAAGACCACGCCGATCTTGCGCCGGAGCAACGGAATATGCTTGTCTTTGAGTGTGTCGTAGTCGATACCACCAACAACAATTTTGCCACTCGTTGGTTTCTCTTCGCGAGTGAGGAGTTTTAGCAAGGTAGACTTGCCGGCACCAGAAGTACCAACCAAAATGACGAACTCATTTGGCTCAATATGCAAGCTGACTCGGTTGAGCGCCGGAGCCGTGTCTTTGCCATATCCTTTTGTTACCCTATCTAACAAAATCATCTATTGTAGTATACCATAACCAGTGAGTGAACTCAGCTCCGCCCGCAGCAACTACCAGCTGCCACTATTTCCGCCGCCACTGAAACCACCTCCGCCGAAGTCACCGCCGCCGCCAGACCAACCGCCGCCATCGATCGTGCCGCCACCTGCCCACCACGAAGGCAATGTGCCATTTGCGCTATGCTTGGCATAATTTCTCGAGACAAGAAAATCGAATAGCAGACCGAATAGCGTCACTACTACGATAAGCAATAGCGTCCAGGTCGCCCACGAAAATAACAA
The DNA here is from genome assembly GCA_964581485.1 of uncultured Candidatus Saccharibacteria bacterium. Taxonomy (GTDB): domain Bacteria; phylum Patescibacteriota; class Saccharimonadia; order Saccharimonadales; family Saccharimonadaceae; genus Saccharimonas. Next base: position 24,319 of record CAZOOQ010000009.1, on the reverse strand, counting down.
CGCGACAATACCACCAACGACAAAGCCGAGCACTCCTCCGGCCCACCAGCTCTTGCTACGAGCCAGCATTGATGCGACCCAGGATAGAGCTGTCGCCGTCATGATTAACCCGAATATAACCAGCTCTACTAGCGAGCCTCCTGACTTCCCTTTTGATGATGTGTTTGCTGCGGTCAACCTCGTGTCCGGCTGGCTCGAAACAGCTTTTTGAATACTGTCTACCGCGAGACTGAGTCCACCCGCAAAATTGCCGTTTCGAAATTCTGGTGCCATCACGTTGGTGATGATGCGGTTTGCTCGAGTGTCGGTCAGGTCGCCTTCGAGCCCCGAACCGACTTCGATGCGCATCTTGCGGTCGTTTTTTGCTACCAAAATCAGCACGCCATTGTTTGCGGCCTTTTCACCAATGCCCCATTGGCGAGCGACCTTGAGTGAATAGCCTTCGAGATACTCGTCGCTACCAAGAGTTGGAATCATCAGGATACCGATCTGGTAGGACTTTTGCTCACGACTCGTCGCAATCTGTGCCGCGAGTTGACTGATATCCTGGTCGCTGAGAGTCTTTGTCTGATCGACAATCGGTACCGCTAAACTCGGTGCGGGTGGCACTGCCAACGCCTGGGCTGGCAGCACCGCTAATACACCGCACACAACTGCACTGACACTAATCGCAACAGCAATTCCCCAGCGCTTCATCGCAAAGGTTCCTACTGAGTCACTTTGTTGCTAAAGTCGATTTGCGGGGCCTTGTCGACACCCTTTTCGGCTTCAAAGTAGCTGAATTTATCGAAGCCAAAGAGGCCGGCGATAATATTCGTTGGGAGCGTCTGAATCTTGGTGTTGTACCCACGAGCCACTTCATTGTAATCAGTTCGTGCTACATTGATTCGATTTTCTGTCCCTTCTACCTGTGCAAGCATGTCTTGGAACGCCTGCGTGCTCTTGATATCTGGATACTGCTCGACAGTCACTAGCAGTCGGCTAAACGCGCTACTCATCTCGCTCTGTGCTGCTTGGTATTGCTGCACTTGCTCAGGAGTGGCTTTGCTGATATCGATAGTTGTACTGGTAGCTTTGGCACGCGCCGCTACAACACCCTCGAGAGTTGATTTTTCGAACTCTGCCGAGCCTTTGACGACACCGATTGCCTGCTGTACCAAGTCGGCACGACGCTGATATTGCGACTGTAGGTTGCTAGCTGACTTGGTGACATTTTCGCGACTAGCGACGAGCCCGTTGTAGCCCCCAGCGACCCACATACCAAGTAGCAGGATAGCTGCAACGATCACACCCGGGATAAACCATTTGCTTTTCATATTCTTCCTCCTTATGTTGCTTTTAGTATAGCAAATTAGGAGCTTGTTGTGTGTGAAATATAGCTCTCAATAAATGGGTCGAGCGCACCATCGAGCACGGCTTGAGCGTTACGCTCTTCGTACTTTGTACGGGTATCTTTGACCATGGTATAAGGATGCAGGACATAATTACGGATTTGGTTGCCCCAGCTGGCTGACTCGCCAGTGCGCAGATCAGCGATAGATTCTGCGTGCTGCTCAAGTTGGAGCTGTGCTAGTTTACTGCGGAGGATTTTGAGGGCAGTGTCTTTATTTTGGAGCTGCGATCGCTCGTTTTGGATTGCAACGACGATACCTGTCGGCAGGTGTGTGACGCGCACCGCCGAGTCAGTCGTGTTGACACTCTGCCCGCCGTGCCCACCAGCACGATACACATCGATTTTGAGGTCTTTGTCTTCGAGCTGTATTTCGTCGGGCTGGTCGATTTCGGGCATAACTTCGACGAGCGCAAAGCTAGTCTGGCGTAAATTGTCAGAATTAAACGGACTGAGGCGTACTAGTCGGTGTACGCCGTGCTCACTCTGCAACTTGCCATAGGCAAATGGTCCGGCGATGCTGTAGGTCGCACTCTTGATACCCGCTTCTTCGCCAACAGAACGGTCGATGAGTTGCACTTTCATGCCTGACTTCTCAGCCCAGCGCAGGTACATTCTCTCGCACATAGCCGTCCAGTCTTGGGCGTCTGTCCCCCCTGCCCCGGCACTTATTTTGATGATTGCAGCGTGACTGTCGTACTCGCCCTGGAAGAGCAGGTCGCGGCGACGCTGCGCATACTCTTCCTCGAGTGCCAAGACTTGGGCTTCGGATTCTTGCACCAGTGATTCATCATCAAATGCCGTCATTTCCACGATATCTTCTGTTTGTTTTTTGAGCTCCTGCCAGGGCGCAACAATCGACCTGAGACCAGCTGCTGTCTGTGACAGTTGCTCTGCCTTGGTGGTATCAGACCAAATATCAGGCTGCGCGAGCTGACTATCAATCTCCCCAAGCTGCCGAGTTTTTTCGTCCAATGACAGCACTTCCCAAGCCTCGGTGATTTGGCCGAGCAGTGTCGTCGCGCGTTTATGAAGTGGTTGCATCTGCTCTTTATTATACGTCATCTGTTGTTGTCTTGGCTGCTATACTGATACTCATGAAGATTGGGATTTTTGACTCTGGGCGTGGCGGTGAGTTTGTCGCAAGAGAATTGCGTCACATGCTGCCAGGTCACGAATATATCGTCGTGAACGATCGAGCGCATGTTCCCTACGGGTCACGCAGCGACACAGAAGTTGTTAGCCTGACCGACGCTGCAATCCAACCACTCCTGGCTGCTGGCTGTACGATTGTTGTCATCGCCTGCAACACTGCTACCATGGCAGCGATTGCGACACTACGCGCTCGCTACACCTCCACACAATTCATCGGCATCGAACCGATGATAAAGCCTGCAAGTGAGCTATCGAAGACTCAGCGTATCACCGTTCTCGCGACACCACTTACCCTGCAAAGTCCGCGCTACCAACACCTCAAAACTACTTATGGTAGTCGGCTTATCATCGACGAGCCATCGACACTCGGTTGGGCGGCGCACATCGAGCAAAGCAAACAGGCACTGATTTCTTTTGATGCGGTCGCACAAAGTGTCGCCAGTGGCAGTGATACGATTATTCTGGCATGCACCCACTATCATATCTTGATAAGTAAGCTTCGCAAACAGTTCCCAGGAGTGACTGTGCTCCAGCCTACTTCGGCGATTGCCCGGCAGTTGGTTCGCTTGATGGCGCAGACGCAGCAGTAGCAGCCACTGGCTCGACCAGATATTTCCATTTGTCGATATGACTCAATCGACGCACCAGGAACGGATGAGTACTGAGGGTTTGCGCTAGACGATTCATCGGGCGCTCCGCAGTATATTGCAGCCACTGTCTGGCGGTGTCGTTCATGGCTTTGGCAACATCAGGCCCGACATGGATTTTGATGAGCGCATCCTTGACGAGCTCTGAATCTTTCATATACATCAATGCGAGCCTATCGGCTGTAAATTCCGCGCGGCGCGACCAGAACCCAGCAATCCACGCACCAAAGATACTGACGACAGGCAGACCAAGAAAAGGCGCCAGATAGACGCTTGCGTTGGTATGCCCGTATTTGACATGAGCCATTTCATGGACAACAACTGTTTTGATTTCAGCTTGGGTCATGTAGCGAATTGTACCGGAATTGAGCACGATGATATAGGGTCGCACAAACCCAAGCGCGTACGCATTCATCATTGGATCTTGTGTCACAAAAATTTCTATACGCGGCAATTGCAAATCAGCCGCGACTGTATTTGCCCAGTCGCGCAGCCATGCATAATCGCTATATTCTATCTGCAACGAATTCCCGAGCATTGTCTGGCGCCGCATGCGCACCATAAACATCCCGATGAGCAGGATGATTCCAAACATGATCGCACTAACAAAGAGCGTTCCGATAAGACCAACCACTACTTTGAGCGTATCGCCTTTGACCGCAAGATATTCTTCGCTAACAAAAAAACTAATCACAAAATAGAGGCTAGCGATGACAAAAAACACCAAAAAAGTCATCGCGAGGACGACAATATCACTCCCCGAGTACGCCTGCTTGACGGCACGCTGACCATTGGTTTCCTGCACGATTACAACCCCTCTACCGCTGCGATAAATGAATCGCCACGGTGACTATAGCTGGTATATTGATCAAAACTTGCGCTTGCTGGACTTAGTATAACAGTTCCGGGCGAGGTTGCTATTTTTTTTGCAGCGGCGACGACTTCGGGCATAAGCCCAGCGACTCGGACGACCGGGACCTTCTGTGCGACACATAGGTCGGCGATTTGACTGCCTGTCTGCCCAATCGCCACCACGCTACTGCTTGTTTGTTTGGCGACCGCAACTAATTCCTCATAGCTTGCGCCCTTGTCTGAGCCGCCGAGAATGATGACTTTTGGCTGCCGAAAACTACGCATCGCAGCGATAGCGCTACCTGGAGTTGTCGCAATACTGTCATCGTACCAGCGCACTCCGTCAACCTCACGGACAAACTGCAGTCGATGCGGCAGGCCGCTAAAATCCGCGAGACCTTGTTCGATTGCTGTCGTATCTTGGGTGAAGATATAGCTCGCTGCGATTGCTGCACAGGCATTTTCGAGATTGAAATCCCCGACGAGCTTCACCGCTGATATCGGGCAAATCCGCGTATCATTGCGCCAAAACGCGTCGTCTCGAATATATATCTCATCGGTGCCGCTATCGGCGTAGTGATAGCGCTGGCCGGGCGACTGATCAGCGATTTGCTGCGAAAAACGATTGAGAGGATGAGAAATCACGATATCAGCTGCTGTTTGATGTCTTGAGCTACCGGCTTTTGCATCGACATACTCCTCCATCGACGCGTGTACATCGAGGTGGTCGGGCTCAATCATGAGCACCACTGCAACATGCGGGCTTTTCTCGAGATCCCACAGCTGAAAACTACTCAGCTCAAACACCACGATGTCATCTGCTGCGATGTCGGGCAACACGGCGAGTGCCGGCACGCCGATATTGCCGACGAGATGCACTTGCTTGCCTGCAGCTCTGAGTATACTAGCGATAAAGCTACTGGTCGTACCCTTGCCCTTCGTACCCGTCACCCCGATAATTGGCGCCGGACAGCGCGCAAAAAATTCATTGGTACTCGACCATATCTTGCCATCAGTACGTAGCGTCTCTGGACGTACGCCCGAGCTTCGCACCACCAAATCGAACCCATCGAGATGACTGAACGCGTCATCGCCCGTGATGAGCTCGGCACCATCAGGAATCGGAAATTGCGGTGAGACCTTTGGCGTCACAATCGTCACCTGGTCACCGCGCTCACGAAAGTACCGATAGCTTGCCTGTCCTTCTGCACCGTACCAAGCGATTGCGACTTTCATATGATCCTACCCCCTAGTCTTTGTTGGTAAATACTGTCTCGAGTTTGTCGTGTAGCGTCACCAGCTCTTCGCGCTCACCACTACTCACGCCCGCCAGCACCCAAGTATTGTGAGCGATAAATTCACGCGCGGTCGCCAGCATGCGCTCCAATGTGATACCGCGAATCGCATCGGGCACTTTCTCGTAATTTTTGACGAAACCATCGCCAAAATATCGATTGCTATAAAAACTGCTAATCTGCGCCACCGTCTGAGCGCCCATTTGGTGACGTCCAAGTGCATATGATTTGGTCGCAGCGAGCTCTTCTTCGGTAATCTTTCCGTCCATCACGGCCTTGAGCTCACGCACCATGATATCAAACAGCCCCTCAGCGGTATCGAGATTAACCTGGCCACCAAAATCCCACGACGAATCATGAAACCCAACACTCGTGTCGCTGAACATCCCGTACGCCAGGCCTTTTTTGCGTGCCGCGCCGTAGATGCGCGAATGCATCGTGCCGGTGAGCATGTGGTCGAGACATGCCATCGACTCCGCCTCTTCATCGCTCAATTCACGTGGGAGCACCATACTGAGGCCAAAGGTTAGATTGCTCGCCTCTTTGCGGCGAATCAGGGTCGGGCGACCACTGTGCATGTCGTCTTTTGGCACCTCAAATCGCTCACCGCGCGGCAATTCCCAACCCTCGAGCATGCGGCGTATCTGCGCCTTGCGACCATCGAGCTTGCCGGCAATGACAAACCGCATATTGTCAGTCGTATGGGTACGCTGGTGGTGCTCGCGAATGTCTTTCAATGCAATAGTGTTGATTGTCTGGAGGCGCTGCCAAAATGTATAGACGTCTTCGCCGAGGAGCTGCTGAATTTTTGGCCAGAGCACACGGTTGTGATTGTTCAGATACCCAGTGAGCTCACTCCTGACGTTGCCCTTTTCGGCTGCAAGTTCGGTCGCATTAAATCTTGGCTGACAGATTGCGACCTGCTGCAATTTCATAATTCGCTCCCACTCAAAATCCGCACAGTCGGCAATATAGACCATCGAAAGATCAGACGTATACGCATTGTGATAGGCGCCGTTTTTTGTAAATTCCGCCTCGTAGGCATGCTCATTTTTGTACTTGGCATTGGCACCAAATGCCATATGCTCCATGACGTGTGCCGTCTCGTAAATATCCTTGTGCTTGACGTAGCGGTTGCCAGCGCGGAATTGAAATTGAAAACTCATGACGGTCGCGCCCGGGATGTCGATAAACAGCCCTCGAGCGCCGTTTTTGAGTCGCACTTCTGTGGTGGTATGCTTCATGGCCTAGTGCTTCTTCTTGCGATTTTGACGCTGGGCTTTTTTCTTCTTGCGAGCGGTGTTGCGTTTTTGATTGAGTGCAGCCGCAGAGGTGGCTTTTTTGACGGAGCTACCGAAATCTTGGTCTCGATTTGTTTCACCGCCAGTGATTTCATTGACTCCTACCTCGACTGCTCGCTCGGCAAGCTTCGTGAGTTCGGTGTCGTATTCGTCATCGACTGATTCTTTGGCGATCGCATCAGTCTTGTGTACGTGATAGAGTGCCCGTAGCACCTCGTCGCGCAGACCACTCTGCAGACTGTCAAACAACTTTTGTGACTCAGAGCGATACTCGACGAGCGGATCGCGCTGTCCGACGCTACGCCAGTGGATTCCTTCTCGAAGGTGTTGCATGTTTTCGAGGTGCTGCATCCAGAGACTATCAAGTACCTGTAGGTAGACTTCGCGCTCGACGCTGCGCATCAAGTCTTCACCCATTTCCTTTTCTTTTTTGGCATAGAGTTTTTGAGCCAACTCAAGCGCCAGCGTGCGACGCAACTTGTCTTTTTTCTCCAAGCCGATGGCAGTTATTTTCTTGTCGTCAACCGGTATGACCGCTTCAAATTCTGTCGCAAATTTCGGATTGTTTTTTGACGGCACAACAGTCAACTCAGTGACCTTCTCGCGCAGCAAACGCTGAATTTCAGGCTGTATATTGTCGCCATCGAGAATCTTGCGACGCATCGTATAGACGACCTTGCGATGACGGTTGATGACATTGTCGTACTGAACAACATTTTTGCGCGTGTCAAAGTTGTAGCCTTCGACGCGCTTTTGGGCGGCTTCGAGTGTCTTGCTGACGGCTTTGTTTTGGATAGCCGTCTCTTCGTCGACACCAAGTCGGTCCATCAGTGTCGCGATACGTTCACCCTGGAAAATTCGCATCAAATCGTCTTCGGTCGAGACGTAGAACTGCGTATCGCCTGGGTCGCCCTGACGACCGCCACGACCACGGAGCTGGTTGTCGATACGGCGGGACTCATGGCGCTCTGAGCCGATCACCACGAGACCACCAAGCTCGCGCACACCCTCGCCGAGCTTGATGTCGGTACCACGACCAGCGATGTTGGTCGCGAGCGTGATCGCACCCTTTTGCCCTGCACCTTCGACAATCGCCGCTTCATGCTCATTATTCTTGGCGTTCAAAATTTCGTATTTGATGCCTTCTTTTTCGAGCCAGTTTGCGATCATTTCATTCTTGGCGATTGAGCCTGAGCCGACAAGTACCGGTCGACCTTCGGCGTGATATTCTTTGATTGCCTGCGCGATAGCTTTGAGCTTGCCTTTTTCGGTCTTGTAGATTAAATCTTCGTGATCTTTTCTGACAAGCTTACGGTTTGGTGGCACTACCACTACTTCGAGTTCATAAATCTGCTGGAACTCTTCGGCTTCGGTAAATGCCGTACCGGTCATGCCGCTTAGTTTTTTGTACAGACGGAAATAATTCTGGAAACTAATCGTGGCCAGCGTCATGCTCTCTTGTAGCACCGGTACGCCTTCCTTGGCTTCGATTGCCTGGTGAAGACCTTCGTTGTAGCGGTTGCCTTGCTTCAAGCGACCGGTGTGCTCATCGACGATAATCACTTCACCGTCGTTTGTCACGACATAATCTTTGTCGCGGTGAAACAGGGTCTGGGCACGCAACGCTTGGTCAACGTGATACACACTGCGTACATAGTCGGGAGTGTATAAATTTTTTATACCGAGCATTTTTTGCACCTTCTCGACACCGACGTCAGTCAATGCAACGCTGCGACGCTTTTCATCGAGTATGTAGTCCTCGGGTACGAGCTTGGCGGCAACTTTTGCAAACTGGTAGTAGCTGTCGGGGTTTTCGGCAGCTGGTGCGCTGATGATGAGCGGTGTTCGCGCTTCGTCAATCAAAATTGAGTCGACTTCGTCCACGATAGCGAAGTTGAGGTCACGCTGACGCACGAGCTCGACTTCATTCACCATGTTGTCGCGTAGGTAGTCAAAACCAAACTCGTTATTCGTCCCATAGGTGATGTCTGCCGCGTAGGCTTCTTTGCGTGTCACTGGACGGAGCTTTTTCATGCGCGGATCAGTATGATGCTCGTTGTCATACTTGCCGTCATAGACATACGATGCTTCATTGATGATGACTCCCGTTGAGATACCCAGTGCCTCATAAATCTCGCCCATCCAGCCGGCGTCACGCTGCGCCAGATAATCATTCACCGTCACGATATGCACGCCCTTGCCCTCGAGAGCGTTGAGGTAGGCAGCGAGGGTTGACATGAGCGTTTTACCTTCACCAGTTTTGAGCTCTGCGACATTGCCCTCGTGGAGCACCATCGAGCCCATCAGCTGCACGTCGTAGTGACGCTCGCCGAGGATACGGTCTGCCATCTCGCGCACCACTGCAAATGCATCTGGCAACAAGTCGTCCAGCGTCACACCTTTTTTCTCTAGGCGTTTTTTGAGCACGCCGGTTTGTGCGGCGAGTTCTTTTTTGGTCATTTTTTTGTATTTGTCACTGAGCGCATTGACTTGCACAACTTTTTTCTGCAAGCGCTTCAAAATCCGCTTTTGCGGATCACCGAAAATTTTTGTGAGTGCTGTATCACGACTTACCATATGTAACCCTCTGTCTCCTCTGGTCAATTTCTAACAAAACTATCTTGTATTATACCCTGTTTGAGGAGTTGGTAAAAGAGTAAAGTGGCTTCTCTGTCCTTATGAAAGCGCTAGACGTCTTGTTCTCGCGCGTAGCTGCGCTTGAAACGGCTCAAAATGCCTCGCCTACCGATATGTGGGATGTTCTCGGTTTTGTACTTGCGTAGTTGTGCCGCCAGCTTCGCCTCCACTATATCGACAGCCGCCAGGATATTCATCGTCGAATCCTTGGCAGTGATGGTTTTGTCAGGGACAAATATCAGTACTTCTACCTCGTATTTATTGCCGTTGTCGCGATTTACTTCTGACAGTTTTGCCTCGGCGCGCATACTTTTGCGGGCGTGGCGTGGCGCCAAGCGGTCGAGCGCCCCAATCTTCTTGCGGACGTACTTCTTGGTAGCTTCGTCGAGTTCATACCCCCCGACTCCGGTTATATCAACATTTGCGATCATGGTTGACCCCTTTCGTTTACACCGTATCTGTACTGTTAGTATACACTTTTTTTGTTGCAGCTGCCACGTTGCCTAGCGCTATATTGTTTCGCGACCGCCCATGTAGGGGCGCAATACTTTTGGCACAGTCAGCGTGCCGTCTTCGTTTTGGTAGTTCTCCAGAATCACGACAAGTGAGCGTGCCAGGCTGACCGCTGTACCGTTGAGCGTATGGAGCACTTCCACTCGGCCATCTTTGCGGCGCACGCGGATATTGAGGTTGCGCGCCTGGAAGTCGGTGCAGTTACTGCAGCTCGTCAGCTCGCGGTATATGCCGTCGACGGGCGACCAGTATTCGATGTCGTATTTCTTGGCAGCTGGCGCACCGAGATCCCCTGCCGCGATATTGATGACATGATAACTAATCCCAAGCTGTTGCCACAGCTCTTCCTCGATAGCAAGAATTCGCTCGTGCATCTGCACCGAATCTTCTGGCAAGGTAAAGGCATACATTTCGAGCTTGTTAAACTGGTGGACGCGGAATAGCCCTCGAGTGTGTTTGCCTGCCGCCCCTGCCTCTCGGCGGTAGCAAGGACTGTAGCCAGCGTAGAGCAATGGCAATTTGTCTTCGTCGATAATCTCATCAGCATGATAGCCAGTGAGAGGAATCTCTGCGGTAGCAATCAGCGACAAATCTTCACCCTCAAGCGCGTACTCATCGCTCTGATCGCTGGTGCGCGGCGCAAAGCCAGTGCCCGTCATGGTGCGTTGATTCACCGCGTGCGGCACGGTCATATACAGAAACCCTTTTTTGATGATGTAGTTGAGCGCAAACTGCGTGATGGCGTTTTCGAGCAGTGCCAAGTCGCCTTTGAGATAGTAAAACTTCGCACCCGCCACCTTGGCGCCACGCTCAAAATCTACCCAGTCACGTGCTAGCGCAAACTCCAGGTGATCGATTGCACCAGTTTTTTGTTCACCGACTTTTTTTATCTCGACGGAATCTTCTTCGCCACCCAGCGGCACATCATCGAGTGTGATGTTTGGCACTGCCCAAAGTAGGTTTTGATACGACTCATCGGCGACTCGCAAATGGTCCTCGACTTCGGCTAGCTCGGTCTTGAGTTGCTTGCCCTGCTCGACAAGTTCTGGTGCAGGCTTGCCGCCTTTCATCTGCCCGGCAATTTCGTTGCGGCGAGTGCGCAGTTCATCGGCCTTTGCTTGGTAGACACGACGCGATTCATCGGCACTCAGCAACTCCTGGATGTTTACGTCGTAGCCTTTTTGCCGCGCGGCTTCCTGCACGCGCTCGGGATTCTCCCTGATGAATCGAATATCTAACATAGTTTCATTGTAGCACAGCAACAGAGATGAAAAGCCCACTACCCCACTATGTGCGCACTCAACACCATGCTCACGTACGCCGCGGCACGCACCCATGCACAGCATGGGCTTCAGCAGGGTGGAGGATAGCTTATGGATTCACTCCACAAGCTATTCGGAGGGGCGGAGCCCCTACTCGGTTCTGAGCGCTTCGATTGGATCAAGCTTTGCGGCTTTTCGAGCCGGGAACCAGCCAGCGACAATTGCAATCACGACGAGCAGCGCCAGGAGTGCGACGATTTGCCACCAGACAAACACTAGTAGGCGATTGCCTTCACCGAGCGCCAGCTGCTTGGTAATCCACGGATTCATCGCTGTACCAAGCGCGAGCGCCAGCATACTTCCCAGCACGCCGCCGATGAATCCAATCCACGCCGCCTCGTAGCGGAACAGCTTGGAAATCGCGCTGCCACTCATGCCGAGTGCTTTCATGAGGCCGATCTGACTAGTGCGTTCGAGTACCGAGATGTACTGCGTGTTGATGATGCCAAACACACTTGCGAGCAGTGCCAGCACACCAAAGAATATCACGATGCCTTGCAAGATATTCACGATGGTAAACAGCACGTTCGACACATCGGCGGCGGTTTGCGCCCCATACCCTTTGTCGGTGAGTTCTTTTTTGACCACCTCTGGATCGGTGCCCTTAGCGACGCGCACATCAGCGCCGTAGTATTTTTGGTAGTTATCCGTACCTTTGGTATTGAGTTCAGCGATTTGCCGCGCCATATCACTGCCTATCGTCACGCCCGCTGTCGCAACACCACTTCCTACTGCCATACCTTTACTCACCACCGCGCGAATCGTCACTGTGCGCGTAAATGTTCGTGGTGTCGTCAGCGTTTTGACTGTATCGGCGTCACCCGTGAGCAGCGCCGTTCGAATCGCTTCATGGTCGATCGCTCCGACCGGCTCGATCGCAGTGATCGTCACTTTCTTCCCAATGAGTGCCTCGGGACTCACGCCGAGAGCGGTCGCGTAGGTGTCTGGCACAGTCGCTCCCCCTGCATCGATCTCCGTGCCAGTTGCGGGCACCTGCCCAGCTGCTAGTGTATACGTACGACCGGAGTCAAAGCTATTGACCTGCGCAGTGTATTTTTTGTTGCTACCTTCGATTTGAATATACTTGGTCGACAGCGAGTAAAATGGCGTCACACTTGCGATATTCGGCATCTTTGCAATGCTGTCAATGTCGGCTTGTGTCACCATCCTCATAGCGTAGCCACCCTGCGAACTGACATCGTCGGAATATTCCTGCAAGCCGCCGCCCGTGAAACTCTCAGCATTATCCATCTTCTGTTTCGTCACCATCACCTGCTGGGTCGTGACATTTGTACTAATCAATTTGTCTGCATAGTCGCGCGCGCCTTGCCCGGCCGCCAAGGCCATCGTCAGGGTGAATGCACCTACCGCAATAGCCAGGCTCGTCAAAAACGTCCTGCCCTTTGCCTGACGGAGGTTTCTGCCTGCACGCTTCAAAATATCTATTCGTCGCATAACTTTAGTTACCCCCTACTGTCCGCATTAGCTTGCCATCCTTGATGTACAGCTGCATGTCGCATTTTCTCGCTAGGTCGATATCGTGCGTCACCACGATGAGCGTCGTGCCGTTCTTTTTGTTGTAGCCAAACAACAAGTTTTCGATCTGATCACCGGTCGCGCTGTCGAGATTTCCTGTCGGCTCGTCCGCAAATAGTATCGACGGCTCGTTGACAATCGCTCGTGCAATCGCCAAGCGCTGTCGCTGCCCACCCGATAGGTCACGAGCGCGTGATTTTTCTTTGTCCTCTAGCCCGACAGCCTTGAGCGCTTTGAGGATTTTTGCTCGGCGTTTGCCCGCCGGTACTTTAGCGATTTCCAGTGGCAAACTGACATTGTTGTAGCAGCTTTCGTTGCCCTGCACAAAAAAACTCTGAAAAATAAAGCTCATCTGCTCTGAGCGAAATTGATCAACTGCTTTTTGCTTAAAGTTCAAAATATTTTTGTCATCGATGATAATTTCGCCTTCGTTTGCGCGGTCAAGCCCACTCATAGTGTGCATCAGTGTCGACTTGCCGCTACCACTTTTTCCGACTATCGCCACACTCGCCCCTGTCGGTATCGTAAACGACACATCATCGAGTGCAGTAAAAAGATTTTTCTTTTTGCCATACACTTTAGTCAATTGTTTTACTTCGATCACACGTCCTCCTCTTCTACTCGCTCTAGTATGAGGCTTTTACCCCTACTTGTCGAGCCAAAGTGTATATGGTACGCTACGGACAGAAATAAACGGATACAAAAACATGGCAGAACGACCAGTTCGCAACATATACACTGAAGAAGCGCCGACGACAACCCCAGACTCTACGGGTGAAACAGCACCTGACCTACCTCCAGTGCAGGAAGAGGATGTTACGCCCGACTCTATCGAATCAACAGTGGCTCCTACGGCAGGCGCGCCAGAAGAGATGGCGGCACTGCCCGACGCCGAAACTCGCTATACCGATGCCGAAATCCTCGGTAAACGCTACCCAGTACGCCAAATGGTGCGCGAAGCCGGCAACCAACGCATGAAAGCTGTTGAATTCACACAAGCAAAACTCAAAAATGCTCGAGATACCCCTGCCAAGTTTCGTCTCCAGTTTTCAAAAACAATCGCCGAGAGCCGCTACAACCGTCAACAAGCTCGCGTAGATGCTGTTGCACACCTTCCGCAAGGCAACCGTATCCGTGCCCGACGCGAAGCAAAGCTTGCCAAAGCCGAGCAACGTCTCGCTCGCAAAACGGCTGCCTACGAGTCCCACACTGAGCGCATGCAACAACGTCGCGAAGCAGTCGGTACAAACGCCGAACGTCGTCGCACGGAATACATCGCCGACCTCAAAGACAGGCGTGAACAAGCGCTCGCACGCAAAGCGATTCGACGTGAACTACGCAGTCAAGGCGCGTCACTACTAGAGACGCGGAGCATCGTTAAAGCTATGCCAAAAGAACACCTGAGCCGTGTTGGCAGCGTTGCTGCTATTGCCGCAACCAGCGAGCGCGTAGCACGTCGCGCCAATCGAGTCGAAGCAAAAGCTATCAAACACGAATCAAAGCTCGTAGACAAACTCGATGGCAACACGCAGCAAGCGAGACAGCTCGTTGAGACCGCAACAACTGCTGTCGAGTCCGTTCGCTCGATTGAAGAGACGGAACTTCCCACCGCCAAAGAACGAGTAGCCAAGCTAACAAAACGCCTCGAGACACTGCCAGCTGACAGTCCCGACCGCGACGGACTCACTTGGCAGCTCCAAGAAGCACAGCGTCAGGTTGACACCTACGAACAGCAGGACATCCCCCACTGGCAGCGTGTGATCGAAAGCAGTCGCCAGCAGGCCGCGGAGCTCACCGCCCAACGCAGCGCCATACAAGCACAGCTTCGTGCCCAAAAAGAAACTGTTGCTAGGAGCTCACAGACTACTGATATCCGACGATCCACAGCCGATCGCCATGCACAAGCTGCCGCCCATACCACCCGTGAAACTGTCGATGGAATAAACTAACAAAGGAGCCCCTATGCCGTTACTTACCCGCACAATTCTCGAAGACCTCGGCCTCGCTCTCAGCGACGAAGACTTCGCTTCGCTGGCAGAGCATTTTGAGACAACACTTGATGAGCGTGTCATCAACGAAATCGTCATGGAGCTTGAGCCTGAGCAAGCACAGCAACTAGCACTTATGCAGCAGTCAAGCGACGAAGAGATTTTGCAGTGGCTCACCACCAATGTCCCTGATTTTGCCGATATCGTCTCTGATGAAGTCGATATCCTCCTAGGAGAGCTCGCCGATACTAGCGAATCAATGCCAGGCAGCGCGACGCCTTAGCTGCTACTCATTGCCCCTGCCGCCATCAGACACAGTATCCCGACACCCAGTACTACGCGGTAGATGACAAACGGCGTGAAATTGTGATGCGAGATAAATTTGAGCAGCCACGCAATCGAGAAATACCCGACGATAAATGACGCTAGCACGCCTAAGCTCATCGAGAACCAGCCGACATGCTCGGCGATATGCTTGGCCTGCGTGGTCGCTTCGAGTCCGCCAGCTGCGACGAGCGCAGGGATACCCAGAAAGAAACTCAGTCGTGTCGCCGTCACTCGGTCAATCCCGCGAAACAGCCCCGCAGCAATCGTCGCGCCAGAACGCGACACCCCTGGAATCAACGAAAAGCATTGCATCACGCCGATAAACAATACGTCTTGCCAGCGAAGTGAAGCTTCGTGACGCGTCTGCTTGCCCTTGCGGTCAGCGACAAGCATCACCACACTCCACACAATCAACCCGAGCGCCACGACTACCAGACCACGAAACGCCGTCTCGATGAGCGGCTTGAGCAGCAAACCAACCACTGCCACTGGTACGCTGCCGATGACGATATACCATCCCATACGGTAGTCGAGATTGCGTCGCTTGTTTTTGTCGGCGATGCCCTTCATCCAAGCTTGCGCGATTCTCAAAATATCTTCTCTGAAATACCACACCGCGGCAGCGATTGCTCCGACTTGCACCACGGCGGTAAATGCCGTGATACCCGGCGCATCGACTTGATAGCCAAGCCATTGCTCGACAATCGTCAGATGTCCCGTGCTCGAAATCGGCAAAAACTCCGTGACACCTTCAACAATCCCCAGCAAAATCGCGTGAAATGGATTCATCTAACTTTTCACCCTCTTCTTGACAGCGACGATGAGATTGTCGCATTCTATTTGCGCAGCAGCACAGCCTGCCACAAGCGCCTCCGCTGCAACTTCTTGATCACCGTACCATGGGTCAGCAACCAAGTACTGACCGCTGTCAGACTTGCCGTATACGATAACACTATGCGTACCAACTTCTCCGTTTATATCATCCGGCACAGACTCACGGATTACACCCGACTGAACACGGTCATGACCAAGACTATAGAGCACACCTGGGCATACACCGCACAAAAATGGCCCTTTCACGAGTAGCTCATCAAAATACTGTTCAGAAAAATACGCTGTAATTTTTAGTTCGCCACCTTTTTCTAGGAAATTGATATATGAATGGAGATACTGCTGCGACCAGAAGTCACCCAGTGCTGCGACTCTACGCGCTGGCAAAACGAGACGTAGTTTATCCTGCAACGACTGCCGTGAGAGGCCAGCCCATGATATATCCAACAGCTGAAAGTCTGCAGAATGGATTGTCACCTCATACCCCAAGCTGATGCAAACTGTCGCCAAATCTTGATTGACGGTACCAATATCATTGCCGCTCTCATCTTGATTGACACCGGCCTTTGCGAGAATGTCTTCGGGGGTAAGAATTTCGCCGTAGTGTGACAGCAGCATCGCAACCGCAGTTTGGCTACAGCTGTGGTTAGTGGGCTGTAAATAGTGCGTGATCTTGTACTCAATCGTCACAATTTGGCCTCTGGATAGAGCTCGCGAGTCGTCGCGTCGATCTCGGCGCGGAGCTGCGGGAACGGCACCCCTTCGCGCGCCGTCACGCCCTCGAAAATCCAGAACACGCGTTCGCTAAACCCAAGCCCACACGCTGGCGGCATACCGTATTCGAGCATTTCGACAAAATCAATATCGAGCATCATTGCCTCGTCGTCACCTGCGTCGCGCATGCCCTGCTGCTCGACAAATCGCTGATATTGCTCCTGCGGGTCGTTGAGCTCGCTGAAGAGATTGCAGAGTTCACTGCCGGCGATGACCACCTGCGCACGCTGTGTGGTTTCAGGTCGATCAGGATTTGCCTTGCTGAGTGGCGAGATAAATGTCGGTGTGTTGATGAGCCAGATTGGCCCCACGACGTCCTTGCGAATGTGCTTCCAGAGTTTGTCGATGCCACGAGCTTTGTTGTCGGCTTTTTCGACTTCGAGTTTGTTGTCTTGCAGTGCATGCTGTACCTGCTCAAGCGTGCAGTCAAACGGATTGATACCGTAGCGCTTCTCTATCGTCTCGGCATAGTCCCAGCGCTCCCAATCACCCTCGAGATTGACATCAAACTCACCGAGCTTGAATTGCAACGTGCCAAATGTTTCGTGCAGCACATACTTAAATAACTCCTCCTGAAACGCGATACCGTCTTGCCAATCAGCATACGCCCAGTACCACTCCATTGCCACATGCTCAGGCAGGTGCTCGTCGCTATAGTTTTCGTTGCGAAAGCGCGGGCCGAGGTCGTAGACTTTTTCAAAGCCCGCCCCAAGCAACCGCTTGAGCGGAAGTTCGTGGCTGATGCGCAAGTAAAAATCTTGGTCGAGCGCATCCATGTGGGTCACAAATGGATTGGCATCTGCCCCGCCAGTGGTGTGCTCGAGCACAGGAATGTTGATTTCATAAAATCCATGGTCATCGAGGAATTTGCGTGTCGCCTGCCAAAACTTGCTGCGGCGAATGAAGCGCTGGCGCACATCGTCATTGACCGCCATATCAACATACCGACGGCGCAGGCGCTCTTCTTTGTTGGTGAGTTCCGTCGGAAGCGGTCGGAGTGCTTTGGTCAGGAGCCGCAGTTCGCGAACTGCAACGGATTTTTCGCCAGTCTGCGTCGTCACCATCACGCCTTTTGCTTCGACAAAATCACCGGTATCGAGTAGCTTCAATTCTGCCATACCGAGCATACCGCGATTTGCATCGAGCGCGGCGACATCGTCTTTTTGTAGGTAGAGCTGTACCTCGCCGCTACTATCTCGCAGACGCACAAATGCCAATTTACCAAAGCTACGTATCGAGCTGATACGCCCAAGTACAGTCACTTCTTTGCCAGCCAACTCATCGTACTGCTCCACTACTTCGCGGCACGTATGCGTGCGCGCTGCATCGGCAGGATACGCGTCAATGCCAAGTTCTCTCAGTTGCGCGAGCTTGCGCAGTCGTTCATCTCGATAATCTTTTAGTGCTACCATATCACTGGTTATTATAGCATTGAAATACCGAGGTACAGCAGCCTACTTGCGTGAAGGCGTACCATATTCGAGAAATGGCACCTGCGCCCTGAGGCACTCGATGGCGAGCTCGGCCAAATCCCTGTCACGCCGCGCCGCCGTGCGCGAACTCTCGTCGAGCCGACGCATCAGCCCTCGCACCGACGCCACGATATCGTCCTCGATCGTCCCACGCAGAAACACTACTCTTTCGAGGGTATGGCTGTCCGGTACAGGCACCTTACTCACCTCTTCGTGCAGTGCGGCGTGCGTCGCTGGGTCAATCGGTGTCTTGAGGTGCGGATGCTCCTGCAGCAACCGTGCCGGAGTGCTGGCCCACCATTCTCGTGCCGGAAACAGCACCGCATGCTGCTCATATCGCCTCGCAGGCACTTGTGGTGGTCGCTGGCGGAGGTTTGCTACATCGATCAGCCCCGTACCCAGAGCCAACCCGCCCGATGACGCGTGCAACTCTGGTAGCCGTGGCCCTCTGCCAATTTTCTGTCGCACCATTTCGTGGTGCAAGCCTTCGTGGTGAATCTGCAACAGCCCCTGCTGCCAGTCCTCGGCTTTTTTGATAACCTTGCCCTCAGAATCCACGGTGCGGTTAAACCCAGGCACGGTGCCATCGATTGAACACAGCGCTCCTGGCGACGCCGCCCCGATACTACGAGACCCAGCTCTGGTAGCAACCGTTTTCCAGGCAAGTTCCGCACGGTGCGAATGCCCATAAATCGTCGTTTCCGGCTCTTCTTTCAAGTATTTCGCGGCATTTGAACCACCTTTTTGGGTGTTCGTACCATGCACGCACTTCAGGTTGTCTTCTAGCCAGAATGTCCCGTTGGGATACCCATCAATCGCTTCGATATCGAGGTCTTCGTAGCGCATGAGGTAGCGCAGACTCAGCACTGCTAGCTCGTGCTCGGCATTTGCCCTACGCAAGCCCAGCACCTCGGCCGCATTGCGGCGCACATAGTTGTCGAGGCGCTGCTCGTGATTGCCATGCACTACTACAATACGACTGTCCGGCGCGTTGGCCCGTAGTTCTGCATAAAAGCTATGTAGGTAGTCGATTGCTGCTTGTGTCGAACCCGCCCACTCGGGCCGCTGCTCAAATTTGCTGTGCGATGGCAAGTCTATCGTATCGCCTACGATGACGATATTTGTCGGCATGAGCTCGCGCACCGCAACCTGCGCCATCTGCATCGCCCGCTCGTCATGAAACGGCACCTGCATATCGCCAAATACCAGGGTCTCCTCCTCGACAACTTTGCTCGGACGCGTCCGGCGCGATGGCCGGATGATGACATGTGGGGCTTCGCGCACCAGTGCCTTTTTGATGTCGATATCGTCAGTGACTGGTCGCTCTTTGACCGAATGCTTTTCGAGCGTATGCACGTGGGCTTCGCCTTCGTTGTCTTTGGTGATCGCCTGGTAGGTGCCGCGGATTTCGCTCACCAGATAGCGGCGCCCATCGTCGCCGACCCGCACTCGTTCCGTTTTGATTGTTTCTCCCATATTCCCCCTTTTCTTGTTTACAGGAAAGGGTGAGACGACTACAATATAAAATCATCTCAATTCCTGTGTCCAAGCAGCGTTGATGATGTTTGTAACATGCGTCTAGACCACGCATGTTACTTTTATAGTACAGACATCGTCATGCTCCGTATACCACATTTTTAGTGTATAAATAACAACACACCGCTATTTGAGAGCGGCGTGTTGTCGCGGACAGCTACCGGTTGCTTATGCGAGTGCTGTGATGGTATAGGTGGTGTCACCTTTTGGCGTACTGATTGTCGCCTTGTCGCCGACACCTTTGCCGAGCAATGCCACACCAAGCGGTGATTCGTTGCTGATTTTACCATTCAGCGGGTCAGCCTCGACTGGACCCACAATATGGTAGGTTGTTGTTTTGCCGTTCTTTACTTCTACGGCGCTGCCGAGCTGCACTTTGTCTGACTTCTTTGCTTTGATTTCTTCGGCGTTCATCAGGATATCTTCGATCTCGGCGATACGCGTCTCGACAAGCCCCTGTTCTTCGCGGGCGCTATCGTATTCGGCATTTTCGCTGAGGTCACCGTAGTCACGAGCTTCGGCAATTTTATCAGCGATATCGCCGCGGCGATTCTTTAGTTCAGCGAGCTCAGCCTCTAGTTCGGCGCGCCCAGCAGCAGTGATTTGGTATGCTTTTTTCATAATTATTACCTCTTTAATATCGAGCCCGTAGAAGGACCTGAGTCATATATCGACTAGTGTTTTTTACCCCTCCAGATATCTCGATTTAGCTCAGTTTAGCAAGTAATTGCTCTTCGGTCAAGAGCTGCATCTCGCCAGACACGCGAGAAGTGAACTCGATTTTTTGCTGTTCAAGCAGACGGTCGCTCACCGTCACGCGGTACGGAATCCCCATCAGCTCAGCATCGGCAAACTTCGTGCCCGGCCGCTCGTCCCGATCGTCATAGATGACCTCTATCCCCTGGCTCATCAGCGTCTCGTACAGTTCGTCTGCCCGCCTTGTAGACTCTTTGCCAATCTGCACTAGATAGACCTTGGCAGGGGCGATTGCTTCGGGCCAAACAATCCCTTTGTCGTCCGCAAACTTCTCCACCGCAACGCCCATCACCCGCGTAATTCCGATACCATAGCTTGCAAGATACACCGGGTGCTGCGCACCGTCCTCACCGGTGAAAGTGAACTTCATCTGCTCTGATTTTTCGGTGCCAAACTTAAAGATATTTCCTACTTCGGCGCTCGTCACTGGGTGCAAGCTCGTCTTGTCGATTCCCATCTCGGCTGCAGCTTCGTCGAGCACCTCTTCATTTACCGCCACCGTGCGTGCTTCGTCGACATACAGCGTATCCTCGCCAGCCTCACAAATTGTTTGAAATTCATGGCTAAACTTTGTGAATGCCCCGCCGCTTGCAAAGGTCACAAATGTACTATCGCCGAGCCCTAGCCGATCATAGACGCGCTTGTATGCCTCGATGACGCTGTCGTAGTAGCGGTCGCAGTCTTCCTCAGTAGCATGCAGCGAGTACATATCTTTCATGACAAACTCTCGCCCACGCATAATGCCACTTTTTGCACGTAATTCATTGCGCATCTTTGTCTGGAATTGGTACACACTTGCGGGCAGATCTTTATAGCTCTTGATGTATTGTTTCATCATTTCGATAATCGCCTCTTCGTGACTCCAGCCAAAACCAACCTCTGTGCCGTCTTGTAGCTTCGACTTGAACCAAACGTCGACTATCTTGTCATCCCAGCGACCCGTCTCTTCCCATGTCTCTTTGCGCTGCAAACTACTCATGATGAGCTCTTGGCTATGGACGGCATTCATTTCTTCGCGCACAATCTGCTTGATATTCTCAAGGACTCGTAGGCCCAGTGGCGTATAGGAATACACTCCTGCCATGGTCTTGTAGACATAGCCTGCCCGAATCAGCAGTTGCGCGTTTTTTGCAACCTCATCGGCGGGTGCTTCTTTGAGTGTTCTAGTGAAATTCTTTGATATCCTCATTGTGTCTTTACTATACAGGGTGGCGCCAGGTTTATCTAGCCACCCCTTGCATCAGGACAAACACAAACCAAAATGCGACGCCATTTTTGATCATATGCAGAACTACGCCTGGCCATATCGTTCCCGTCACCTCACGCAAATAACACGCGACTATCGAGAGGCAAAACACATCGACACCGACATTCCACTGCCCATGCGCGAGCCCAAACAATACACTCACCACCAGACTCGCTACCCATGGTCCTATCCGATATTTTCGCAGCTCACCGTACAGCATGCCGCGAAATAACAACTCTTCAAAAAGTGGTGTCAAGATCACCAAAACAACGTATGCAAGCAGCAAATCACCGCCGTACAATGTCGTCGATATCCCGAGATCTTGCGCTTGACTACTATCAAATCCTGGTGCGTGCTGCAACAAAAACTGTGTCGCGACCGTTGCAGCAACATACACTACCAGCCCCGCCAACGCCAACCCAATATCACGAAATGACACCATCCGACCGATGCCCATATCTCGCCTGCTTAGATACTTACGCTTCAGCAACACAACTGGTACTACAAAAAACAACACCCCCATCATCACGTACGATGCCAAGCGAAATGACAAGCTGCCGAGTGTCGTCTCGACCGACCAATCGGCACCGATCGCACGCAGCGAGAGCACCAAACCACTCGCCAGCAGTGACCCAAGCACAAAACACGCTACAAACCCCACCACCCAGAGCAGCAGCACCAAGACGCGCCGATCAGCTTGTCTCGCTGCCACCGTTTTTTTCATTAGCGCAGCTTACCGATATCAGCAATGGTGATGAGTACGATGAGCGCCATCAGCAGCATAAACCCTGTGCCGTGAATCTTTTCCTCTCGCTCTTTGGTCAACGGCTTCTTGAGAACTTTAAACATAGCCGTCACAAACCAACGACCACCGTCGAGCGCAGGAATCGGCAAGATATTCATCACTGCAAGTGTCAGTGAGATAATTGCCGCTAGCATGAGTACATACGTCGGACCGGCTTTTTCGGCTGCTGGGAAAATCACTCCAAATATACCGATAGGCCCCGCCACGCTATCGCCGACGGTTGCTAGTTTTTTGTCGGCTTCAGCTTTTTGCGCCTGCGTGCCGGCAACCTTCATCACCAAGCTCGAGACTGCATCACCTAGCATCGTACCGAGGCTATGGACTGTCACCCACGACAGCTGGGCAGTTGTCGCCACCCCGACAATCGGTGCTGACCAGCTCGAACGCAGTAGTTCTTGTTGAGCGGGACTTGCGCCCATGTAGCCTTTCTTGTCGTCATTGTTTGCACGAAGCGCTACCATTGCTTCGCGCTCAACATTGCTCCTCGAATAAATAATCTTGATGCTCTTGCCTTTGTTGTCGGCCGCGATAGCCGAGAGATCTTTTGCGCTCGTCAGCGGCGCGCCGTTGACACGCAAAATCTTGTCACCCTGCTGCAACCCTGCTTTTGCTGCTGGCATATCAGCACTTACTCCCGCGAGAACAATCGGCTGATCCATCGCGACCGTGTCGCCCGGCATCATGAATTGATTTGGCAAAATCTTCGGCATACCAACAGCCGCAAGTATCGTGAGCAAGACTGCTGCGGCAACCCAGTTCATAAATACTCCAGCTAGCAGTATCTGTGTTTTCTGCCAAAATGTCGCTGCGCCGTAGTCGCCCTTCTGATGCGCCGAATCATTTTCGCCCTGCAGTTTCACAAACCCCCCTAGTGGTAGCCAGTTCACACTGAAGAGAACGTTTTTTCCCAAGATACTGTGAGCAAGTTTTTTACCCCACGCTTTTGGTGGAAACCCGACGCCGAACTCTTCGACCACTACCCCGTAGCGCTTGGCGACAAGTGCATGCCCTAACTCATGCACGACTACGAGTATGGTCAGCACAATAATACCCAGCAAAACTCCAAACACAAGACTCATTATTTATCCTCCAAATCTTCGCCCACGGCGTGTATATTCTTCAAGTATAGCGGTGACGTCGTCTTTTGTCATGTCTGGCCATAGTTTGTCGACAAATAGCAACTCACTATACGCACTGCGCCACAGCATAAAGTTACTCAGGCGCTGCTCACCACTAGTTCGTACAATCAAATCACAGGCAGGAACATCAGGTGTATACAAGAATTGTTCAATATACTCGGGGGTAATTTGCTCTTCAGTGCTGCCCTCGCGCACAATACGACGCACCGCATCGGCTAATTCTTGCTGGCCTCCGTAATTTAAACAAAGCAACGCCTGGCCTTTTGTCAGGTGCCGAGTCTTTTCCTCGGCTTCATCGATAGCTTTTAGGACAGCCTTGCTTAATCGCTCGCGTGTTCCCAGGACCCGCAAGCGAATCCCTCGCTCAACAAGCTCATGCAAATCATGCGTCAGCACCCGCACAAGCAACTTCATCAGCCACCCAACTTCCTGCTCGCTCCGCTTCCAATTCTCGGTACTAAACACATACGCGCTCACATAGGGCACACCCGCTTCGATCGTATCAAAGAGCACCGACTTCAAGACTTTATAGCCTTCGCTATGCCCGCGCGAAGCCGACAACCCCTGCTCTGCGGCCCATCGTCTATTCCCGTCGACAATATAGCCGATATGCTGCGGCAACTGCCTCATTAGATCGTTAAGATTTCTTTTTCTTTAGACTTAAACGCTTCTTCGATTTTGCCCTGGTAGTCGCCCATCAGTCGATCGAATTCTTTTTCAACCAGTTTCACGTCATCTTCAGACAGCTCTTTAGCTTCTTTTCTTTGCTTTGCATCCTTGAGTCCGTCTTGGCGGAT
>CAZOOQ010000008.1:0-29024 GCA_964581485.1 uncultured Candidatus Saccharibacteria bacterium | reverse complement strand
CGTTGTTGAGCCACAGCTCGTCATTTCGAATCGTCACGTAGCTCCCCTTGAGCTGGATATGTCCCTCGCGCGCGGCACGGACTTCGAGGCCTGTCAGTACGAGACCGGCTACGATTTCCTCGCCCAGTTCATAATCAAACCGCGCCCGACGATTGACGATTGGCGCAGCGGATTTGTTTTTGACGGGCTTTTTGCCTTTCATCCCTTCAGTATAACAGAGAGACGAGTGAGTGTTAGGCTACAAATTCCGGAAGAGGTTCTTGAATGAACTCTAGCTCGACAGGGTCATTAAATAGCGTGAGTTGACCCATTGATGCTTGCAAGTCCCGCAAATCGAGTGTCGGGCTATCGCCAAATTCGCGAGCGACATTAACTGATACACACCATGTCGCGGCTGTTCGCCCGATTTGACGACGCAGTTCCGAATCGCTTTCAAGGTCGCAAAATACATCGTACTTCGCTAAGTTATTAAGTAGACCATATTCACGACAGTCGTCGAGTTGCGCATCAGATAAAATAACAGGTGGAAAATTATTTTTAGACATAT
Organism: uncultured Candidatus Saccharibacteria bacterium; assembly: GCA_964581485.1. Classification (GTDB taxonomy): domain Bacteria; phylum Patescibacteriota; class Saccharimonadia; order Saccharimonadales; family Saccharimonadaceae; genus Saccharimonas. The sequence goes on along the minus strand of CAZOOQ010000008.1, from coordinate 28,477 downwards.
ATCTACCGTATCACGAGGAAATAATCTAGCAAAGATTACGAGTCGTGGTAGCGCTTCAAAACATAAGTGAGGCAAAGGAAAAACCGCCCCGAGGGACGAACGGCCGAGCGAATGGCTCGAGGCGGTTTGTCCTTGGGGCGGGTTAGATTCCCGGCTGGCGTTTGCCGATCGGGAGTTGGCGGAGGAACTGTGCTGAGGCGTGGTCTTCTGCTGTTTGCACGCCGAATATGTGCGCAGACACATCACGCATCCAGGCGTTCGTCACCCACGTGCTCGCGGATTGGCGCAGCGCACGGTGCGGAATGTGCTTGGCTAGGTCGCGCAGTGTGTGCCACATGCGCCCACGGATGACCGCATAGAGCTGGCTCATCACCGTTCACCTGCGTTGCGATACTGGTCGTTGAGGTCGCGCGCGTGCTTGAGCGACACGATGACGAACAGTTGTGTTCGTGGGTTGTAGGTCACGTCCAATCGCGGAAGTCGAGCATCCAGTGTAGCGGCGACTGCGCCGCACTCCATTTCGTCGATCGGAAATGGAATGATGCTGCGCGGCAACACGAGGTAGTCTCGGCAACCCTCAAGTTGTTTGAGGAGGTGCTCGAGGTAAGCCACTGCTTCGGTGACCGGATTGGTTTCGTAAGCAGGCTTCAGGCGCGCTATTGCAGGTGCTGGCATTGCAGTTCCTTTCGGTTCGACGAGCCTGGTGCTCGTGTGTAGAAATCTTATTATAACAAATATGCAACAGATAGTCAATAGAGTACAGAGGTCGTGCTATACTGGTACAGATGATTGCCGATGTGACGATTACGGAGAAATCTTTTGGCCCCAAGGTCTTGATGACGGGGATTAAATTTCATGTGGATGACGGCGAGAAAGTCGGCGTAGTGGGGCGTAATGGTGTCGGCAAGTCTACCCTATTCGGGATATTGACCGGCACCGACCAGGACTATACGGGTGAAGTGATTTACAAACGCGGCACGACAGTCGTGGCGACGGCGCAGGAGCACCATGCCAGCAAGGACCAGACGGTGCTGCAATATGTGCTGGCAGGATTGCCAGAATATGCCGAACTCAGCCGTATCATAGAGACGTATCCCGAGACGATGGGCGACAATATGCGTCTGATCAACGAATACAGTGAGGCGCTTGAGCGCTTCGACCAAAAAGGCTATTACCAGATCGAGAGTGACATCGAGCAAGAGCTCGAAGCGTTTCAGCTGAGTGGTGTCGCGCACCGTCCCCTCACCTCCCTGAGTGGCGGGCAGAAACGTCTCGTGGAGGTCGTGAAAGTCATGCATAGCGACGCACACTTGGCGCTGCTCGACGAGCCGACGAACCACATGGACTACGTCGCCAAGAAGCAATTTATCGACTGGCTGTCGAACGCTCGCGAGGCGATGCTAATCGTGACGCACGACCGCGATGTGCTGCAGCAAGTTGATCGCATTATCGAGCTCAAAGACGGCAGCTGTGCGAGCTACAAAGGAAATTATGATGCGTATCTCAAGCAAAATGCCGTGCATACTGGTACGGCGATGAATGAATTTGAGATGATCGAGAAACGAATTGCAAATCTCAAGGTAAAAGTGCTAGACTACCAGCGGCTCAAAGAAAAAGCGCGGAACCCAGCGACGATACAGAAGTTTAAGCGACTGGAACTAGTGAGCCGTGCTGAACTGGCGGAGCTCCAGGCGAAAGAGAAACCGACTTTTTGGATCGACCAAGATTCGGTGGAAAATCTGAATTACAAAGTGGCTGGACAGTACGAGAAGTTCAAGGCGCGCAATATTCGCATGAAATTCAAAAACGATGAATCGCGCAGCAAACACATTCTGGTGAGCGCCAAGGATGTGGCGCTTGGATATGGTGAGGCGCCGCTATTTGAGGGTATCAATATCGACCTCCGCGAGGGCGAAGCGGCCGAGCTGCGCGGGCGCAATGGTGCGGGCAAGACGACGCTCATCAAGGCGTTGCTGGGTCATGCCGTGTCGGACTCACCTGCTCTTGCTCAGGAACGGCTTCGCGCGGGAAATGTTTCGAGTACGCATCGTTACATTTCACCGGCTGCAGATGTTCCTGAGCAAGAGCAGGCTCCTCGACACTCGACGTTAGTTCAGTTCGCAGGTTCTCTCACTCTCGATTCACATGTTCGCGTCGGGATTTATGAGCAAGAAGTCGGGCCGCAGTATTTTGACTTGCCACTGGCTGAAGCGATCGAGCGGATGTATCTCGACAAAAACCTCGCCATCAACACCACAAAAGTCCGGAATCTCCTTGCTGACTACCTCTTCACTGAGAGTGACGGTCAGACTCCCCTTTCGCGCCTCAGCGGCGGTCAGAAAGCACGCTTCCAATTGATCAGCATGTTAGCAAACGACCCCCAGCTGCTCATCCTCGACGAGCCGACGAACCACCTGGACCTCCCGAGCATCGAAGAGCTCGAAACAGCGCTCGAAAAGTACTCTGGTGCTATCCTCTACGTCAGTCACGACAATTATTTCCGCGACAAAATCGGCGGCGACGTAGTGCAGGTTGGGGTACAATAGAGTTATGAGCAAGAAAACATCTGACGAAGTGATACTCGAAATGTATCACATGATGAAATCTATCGAAAGTAGCATGGTTACAAAGGATGACATAGCTGTCGTTGCAGCTCGACTCGATGATATCGACACGTTGCTCGACAAGCAGTCAGAGCTACTTGATCGCGATGAGATCGAGCGTCAAGCGCTTTGTGCACAGGTCGGTCGCCATGACGATTGGATTGCAAATAATTCCCCAAAAATCGAAACACTCTACCGCGCCGTGTAGCTATTTTTCGATCAAACCGGCTTCTGCCAGCGCAGCATCGATCTTGATGCGGTCGAAACCGCGGACAATCGTGCCAGCGATATCGGTCACAGGCACGCTGCTGGTCTCACCGCCAACTTTTGCGAGTAGCTCAGCCATAGCGCCCTCGTCTTCTTCGATGTCTCGTACAGTATATGCCACGCCGAGGTGCTCCAGATACTGTTTCTCGGTTTTGCAAAACGCACACCAGGGAGCGCTGTAGAGAATCACTTGACTCATGTTTATTATCCCCTTTCGCTATATATAGCGTCTAGTATAGCAACATAAGCACTATACGACAAGTCATGTGCAGGTCGACACTGCGATACTGGTTATGGTACTCTAAGGACAAGATGTATCGTGGTCATCAGCAAGGTTTCGCCCTCCCCACCGTCGTCATCACTGGCACGGTTCTCTTCGCAGTCATGACTATCATCCTCGGCACTACTGCTTCGACTCGTACTGTCCTCGATGCACAGTTTTACCAAGCTCTCGCTCGTGATGCTGCCGAGAGTGGTGCGGCTCATGCCAAAGCTTGTCTTGGCGACCCAACCTTCCTCGCTGGCGTCATCAGTATCACCCCACAAACCAACTGCGCAGGTGTCAACCAGCCGAGCAGCTCAGCCTACGTCACCAATGTTACTGCGGGTAGTCAGAAGTACCGTACCAGCTATAGCGCAAAAGTGATAAGTTCGAATCCGGATGGGAAGTCCGTCACCATCACTAGTGGTGTTGAATTGCTCCGCACTTCAACAAATTCAACTTGGAAAACATACGCTGGCAGAGTAAACTTACAGACGTCACTCAAGCCTGATCCCGTAGGAGATAGGGCAAGCCAACGGCTTTGGTACTTTGGCAAAAATGCTGGTCTTGATTTTGGTGTCAGCGGGACTGCTCTGCCGACTGCCGTGCAGTCTCCTGGAGGTCCTGTGATGAAAGAAGGTTCTACCGTGGTCACTGATCAAAATGGTAACTTACAATTCTACTCGGATGGTCTAAATATTTGGAACAAAAATGGCGTACCCATGACCGGCTCAACGAGCCCGAATTTGATCGGTGCCAATAGCGCAACTCAAGCAGTGGCAGCCTTTCCGCTTGACGCGACACGGACGCGCTACGGCGTGGTGAGCAATAGCGGTCAAGGAGAGACAGGGCTTGGTGAGCTGTACCTACATATTGTCGATATGAGTCAAAATGGCGGCCTGGGAGCAGTAGTGAGCAAGAATGCCATGCTCGGTGTCGGTAAGGCTCTAGGGACAGCCAACTCATATAATGGCAACAATGTCGACAAGAGCTACACTGGTGAAGCGCTGGGTGCAATGCCAAAGGCCGACGGCACCGGCTATTTTGTGTATAGCTACGCGTCGGCGCTCAATAAAGTGGTAGGGTTCCTCATCAACACCAATGGCACTGTCAGCCCCACTCCGATCACCTGGACGATGAACCCTGCACCATTGCAGTGTGCCATTCCGTGGGGCCAGGACCTCACTGCATCAGGCGGTGTCAATGCAACTGCCAATACTGGGACTTATGGATACGGCAGCGTGAGTTTCACAAAAGACTATACTAAGATGCTGCTCTTTGCGGGCGCTCATTCTTGCTACGGTAGCGATAGTGGACAAGTATATTACTTTGATGTCAACGGTATCACAGGTGCGCTGACTTTGAAGAATTCTTGGACAACGTCGTCACCCTACACTATGGGCGGTTCGATTAGCAATGGTGGCTATAATGCCGAATTTTCACCGGCTGAAAAATACGTCTATGTGACGCAGATATACCCTACGTATGTGCAACGGTTCAGCCTAGCATCCCCTACGACCAATACCTCAATCAGCAGCTCGGCTTGGTATATTGGTCCCGGAAGTGCAAATATGACTGAAGGCGGAGGGTATATCAAACGAGGCCCAGATGGGCGCATGTACATCAGTGATCGAGGAGCGCACTACCGGTATACGTATGCAGGGTTTACGCCACCACCGCAATGCAGGCTAGGCTACATAAACAATCCTGACGCAACAACGAACACTCGAGCAGCAATTGGCTGGAATGTCGCTTCGACAGGGACTCCAATCATCCTTGGCACTGCTGCCACAGGGCCATGCGCTATCTGGGGCCTTCCGCAAACTGCAACTGTCTACACGTCTCAAGTTGTGGTGTATTAGCAACACGAATCTTCGTCATGATTTTCCGGTGAGGTACCAGCCCTTGTCGCCTGGCGCTTGATAGACATAGAGAATGAGGTCGAGGTGGTATTTCTGTAGCTCGACAATAGCCTTCTCGGCTTCAGCCTTGCTTTTGTAGCGTATTTTGGATGCTTCAGAAGTAGAAACAGGCTGATATGGCTGGTGTCTCGGTGTTTTATTTCGTCTTGGCATCTTGAACGACCTCCTCTCTGCTGGTATAGTATAGAGGTACATGGGTACTGTGCCAAATGATGATGGCGAAAAAGACTCCGTCTTCTCCGCCAATATGGTTGTATTTGCTACGATTGCAGATACGACGTGGCGCATGTTTGTGCCGGTATTTGCTGGCGCGCTGATCGGCTATGGCCTCGACCGATTGATCGGGAGTCGCCCGACAGGAGTGCTCACGGGGACTTTTCTCGGTGTGGCACTTGCGATACTTCTCGTGTATATGCAATACAAAGCGGCTACGGCCAAACAACCAGACACTACTCGTAAAGGAGATTTGTGAACCAAGCACTGACACAATTTGTCGCAAGCGGTCCGCACATCAACATCAAGGCTGATGTGTTGTTCCACGTGGGGCCGATCCCGGTCACAAACTCGATGCTGCTTGGTGTGATTGGCTACGCCCTGGTCATCTGGGGGATGTTTGCTACGGCGCAGGCAGTCAAAATGGGCAAACGCAATTTCGTAACCAGTACTATCCTCATGATCTACGAAATGTTGCTCGGCACTGTCGAACAAGTCCTCGGTGACAAAAAAGTCGCGCGGCGCATCGCTCCCCTTTCTATCACGTTGTTTTTTCTCATCATTGTGAATTATTGGCTCGGGATATTGCCATTTGTCGGGCCTCTCACGATACATGGTGTGCCGCTCTTTCGTGGACTTGTGGCAGACATGAACGTTACCTTTGCGATGGCGATCATCAGCATGGTGATGGTGCAGATATATGCCATGAAAACACATGGATTTTTTGGCAATCTCGCACGGTATTTTCGCAACCCAATCAAAGACCCGGCGGGCGCATTTGAGGGCATTCTCGAGCTGATTGCTGAGCTTTCTCGGCTACTTGCGCTCTCGCTGCGTCTCTTTGGCAATGTGTTTGCGGGCGAAGTGCTACTTGTTATGGTGGGCTATATGACGGCCTACCTCGCTAGTGTCGCGTTGCTGCCGTTTATGATTTTTGAGCTATTTATCGGGTCAATTCAGGCCTACGTATTCTTCATGCTTACCACAGTGTTTATTGGGCTCGGTATGGTCAGCCACGGCGACGACCATGATGTGCCAGATAAGGAGCCGCACCATTCGCCTGCAACGGCGGGTTGAGACGTGGCGTACACGGTAAGATGACGATAGTAAGTAAAAAATAAGGAGAAGAAAATAATGGAATCACTCGCATTTGGTCTGACCTATGCAATCTCAGCGTTCGGTGCAGGAATTGGCGCTGGACTCGTCGGTATGGCTGCCCTCAACGCAGCTGGTCGCAACCCAGAAAAAATCGGTGACCTACGTGGTTTGATGATTTTGGCAGTGTCTTTTGTGGACGCACTGGCTATCATCGGCTTCGTTGTCGCAATCTTGGTGAAGTTTCTCTAGGATACACTCATGATGCATACAACGCTGTTCACCCTCGCATCGACAGAAGTTGCCGCCAAGGCAAATCTGTTTGAGTCGCTTGGGATTGACTGGAAGCTACTGGTATTGCAATCGATTGCGTTCCTGCTCTTGCTCTGGCTGCTATCAAAGTACGTCTATCCGGTATTGACCAAGATGATTGATGACCGCGAGAAAGCTCTCGAAGCGAGCCAAAAAGCTGCAGCAGCAGCGCAGCAAGATGCGGCACGCGCCGAAGAGAAGATACAGCGACTCATGCAAGAGGCTCGCAAAGAAGCGAGCGACATCGTGGCGACCGCCAAGGCTGAGTCGAGCGATATGCTGCATGCCGCCGAAGAAAAGGCAGCATCAAATGCCGAACGTATCGTCGAGCAGGCGCACGAATCGATAGCCAAAGATGTCGCAGCAGCCAAAAAGGCCCTGCACAACGAGACGATTGATTTGGTGGCAGCTGCTACCGAAAAGGTCGTCGGCAAGACGATTGACGCCAAAGTCGACAAGACGCTCATCAAGGAGGCGCTCAAGTAGATGCAAAAACTCTCACGTCGTACTCTCGCACACTACATCGCAGACCATACGCATGATGGCGTGGTCTCCTCGGCGCGCTTGCAAGAGGTGGCTGCGTATTTGATCGAGGCTGGTCGAGTACGCGAAATCGAACTGGTCGCGCGTGCAATCGAAGATGAGCTAGCGCTGCGTGGTACTGTGGTGACAGATGTCGTGACCGCACACACGCTGACGGATGCAGAAAAGCATGACATTCAGCGTTTGATTGCAGCCGACACGGTCTATTTTCGTGAAGTAGTTGAGCCAAGTGTGATTGGTGGCGTGCGAGTCAAGACTCCTGGCGCGACGCTCGATGCGACGATTGAACATAAATTACAAGCCCTGAAGCGGGCGAAATTATAACGAAAGGATTTTGATGGCTAACATAGCAGTTACCGAACTATCAAAAGGCCTGCGTGATGCGATTGCCAAGCTCGACACGAGCGGCAAGCTCGAATCTCGGGGCATCGTAACGCGTGTGGGCGATGGCGTGGCATGGGTACATGGTCTGAGTGACGCTGGTTACAGCGAAGTGCTCCAGATTGAGACCAAAACCGGTATCGTTGAGGCGTTTGCGCTCAACCTCATGGAAGATGAAATCGGTGCCGTTCTCCTCGGTAGCGACCAAGGCGTCTCGGCTGGTGACAGCGTGAAACTAAAGGGCGAAGTGTTGTCGGTTCCAGTCGGCCCTGAGCTTCTCGGTCGGGTGGTGAGTCCACTCGGTGAGGCTCTCGATGGTGGCCCAGATATCAAGACAAAACTTCGTGGCCCGGTCGAGCGCGAAGCGATCGGTGTACTCGGTCGCAAGCACGTGCATGAGCCGCTGATGACCGGTATCATGGCGATTGACGCGATGTTCCCTATCGGTCGCGGTCAGCGTGAGTTGATCATCGGTGACCGTCAGACGGGCAAGACTGCTATTGCTCTGGACACGATGATCAACCAGGCCAAGCAAAAAACTGGCGTGGTCAATGTGTACGTCGCTATCGGCCAGAAGCTCTCTAAGGTCGCCCGACTCGTCGAGCGCCTCAAGCAAGAAGGTGTCATGGACCAAACTATCGTCGTCGCGACCGGTCCGAGCGACCCTGCGTCTCTCCTCTACCTCGCGCCATATGCCGGTACCGCCATGGGCGAGTACTTCCGTGACAATGGCCAGCACGCGTTGATGATTTACGATGACCTCACCAAGCATGCAGTGGCCTACCGTCAAATGTCACTCCTCCTTCGTCGCCCACCAGGACGCGAGGCTTTCCCTGGCGATGTCTTCTATCTCCACTCTCGCCTACTCGAGCGCTCGAGCAAATTGAGTGATGAGCTTGGTGCTGGTTCGCTCACCGCTCTGCCGATTATCGAGACGCAGGCTGGTGACATCTCGGCCTATATCCCGACCAATGTCATTTCAATCACGGACGGTCAGATTTTCATGGAAACCGACTTGTTTTATCAGGGTATTCGCCCAGCTATTAGCGCGGGCCTCTCAGTCAGCCGTGTCGGAGGTGACGCCCAGACAAAAGCCGTCAAGAGCGTATCGTCTCATCTCAAGCTCGGCCTCTCGCAGTTCCGCGAGCTCGCCAGTTTTGCGCAGTTTGGCAGCGACCTCGATGAAGCGACCAAATCGCAAATCGAGCGTGGTCAACGCCTGACGGAGCTCTTGAAGCAGCCACAGTACCAGCCGATGAGCATCTGGGAGCAAGTTGCCAGCATCTTCGTAGTCAGTGAAGGCCTGTTTGACAAAGTGCCAGCTAGCAAGATCAAAGATGCTCAAAAAGCCTATCTCACTCGCCTCTGGATGGACAACAAAGACGCCATGAAGACACTCAATAAAGGTGACAAAAAGCTCAGCGATCAACCAGAAGTCGAAAAAGTACTCAAACAAGTCGGCACCTCAGTCGCGAAAGGCTTCGAAGGATAGTATGAGAGATAAGAGTCAAGAGTCAGGAGTCAAGAGTGAGACGATAAAAAGTTTCACCGATCTTGTTGCTTGGCAAAAGGCGCATGCTCTTGTGGTGGCAATTTATACTGAAACAAGAGAGTTTCCAAAAGATGAAGTGTTTGCACTGACCAGTCAATTGCGCCGTGCGGCAGTGTCGATTACGTCAAATATTGCCGAAGGCTTTGGCCGACGCACATCCGCAGATCGTTCACATTTTTATGACATGGCTCGTGCTTCTCTTGCAGAAGTGCAGAGCCAACTATTAGTAGCGCGTGACGTTGGCTACCTTAGCTCAAATGTTTTCACTACGCTTGCAGACAGATCAGTTGAGTGCCATAAGATTATGACAGGTCTCATAAAAGCTACGAAAGGACTTGACTCATGACTCATGACTCTCGCCTCTTCATGAGAAACGAGGTTTCTCATGGCTAGCACTCAGCAACTTAAATCCCGCATCCGCTCGGTCAAATCGACCAAGCAGATTACCAAGGCTATGCAGATGGTCGCGGCGAGCAAGATGCGCCGAGCACAGGACGCCACCAAGGCTTCGGCGCCGTACGAAGTTGCGGCCAATGAGCTCCTGGCTTATCTCCAGAGCCAGGGTGTGACCAATCACCACAAATGGTTCGTTGTGCGACCAGTCAAAGCGCGCATGATTATCGTCATCGCCAGCGACAAAGGCTTGGCAGGCGCATTTAACGCCAATATCCTCAAAGCCTACCTCACCAACCTCAAGTCCGACGACAAAGACGGTGTTGCCAACGAGACCATCGCGGTCGGTCGTAAAGCCTCGGCGTTTGTCACGCGTATAAAAGGCACAGAGGTCGTCGGTACCTACGAGGATTTGTCCGACCATCCGACGGGTAGCCAATTTCATGCTATTCTCAACACTGCAAAGGACGCATTTGAAAGCGGTGAGGTCGATGCGGTCGACGTTATCTATACGCAGTTTATCAGCAGCATGACGCAGACACCAGCCGTGATGCGGCTCTTCCCAGCTGGGTTTGCTGAGGCTGAGATTTCAGAATTTGTCCGTGACGCGACATATGAGCCAAGTGCCGAGGCTGTACTCGACGACGTCGCCTATCGGTTGATCGGGTCGCGGCTTTTTCAGGCCCTGCTCGACAGTCGCGCGAGCGAACACAGTATGCGCATGCTGGCGATGAAAAATGCGACAGATAATGCCACCGACCTCGTCGACGACCTCACTCTCGAGATGAACAAGGCCCGCCAAGCAGCTATCACACAGGAGCTAGCTGAGATTAGCGGCGGTGCGGAGGCGATGAAATGATCCAGCCAACACTAGAACGGACGAGTTATACGATCGAAGAGTTCAGCCCAGACACTGAAAAAGAATTCTACTATCGCTGGTGCGCAGAGCTACAAAATGAAGTCTACTACAATCCTGATGAATATTGCGCTGGACACGGGACAGTGAGAGGCTCTATCGTCGATACATACCTCAAACAAGACGGGATAGACAGTGTCAATATGGATACGCACGTACTCAAGGAGTTATATATGATTGAAGACGGACTAAGACAGCAGTATATGGTAGTAGATTGTGAACCATGCAAAGGAGAATATGATGAGTAAAGTAAACGGAAAAATTATACAGATCGTCGGCGTTGTTGTCGACGTCGAATTTGCCGAAGGTGCGTTGCCAGCGATTTACGACGCGCTACATGTCAAGCACGGCAACAGTACATTGACACTCGAGGTCGCGCAGCACCTCGACGAGCACACCGTGCGGGCTATCGCCATGCAGAGTACCGACGGGCTGAAGCGCGGTGCTGAAGTAACAGCAACTGGTGCTCCAATTAGCGTGCCAGTCGGCGCCGAGACCCAAGGTCGTATGTTCAACGTCGTCGGCGAGCCGATCGATGGCCAGCCAGCACCTAAAGGCAAAAAAGCCAGTATCCACCGAGAGCCACCAGCGCTCAGCGAACAGACCAACAAATCAGAAATTCTCGAGACCGGTATCAAGGTTATTGACCTCATCGCGCCGATTGCAAAAGGCGGCAAGGTCGGCCTCTTCGGTGGCGCGGGCGTGGGCAAGACAGTCCTCATCCAGGAGCTGATAAACAACATCGCAAAATTCCACAGCGGTAACTCAGTCTTTGCTGGTGTCGGTGAGCGTACCCGTGAAGGCAACGACTTGTACTTCGAGATGAAAGAAGCCGGCGTCCTCGACAAAACGTCACTCGTCTTCGGTCAGATGAACGAACCACCAGGAGCGCGTCTGCGTGTGGCTCTGGCTGGTCTCGCGATGGCAGAAGCATTTCGTGATGACGGCAAGGACGTCCTGCTGTTTGTTGACAATATTTTCCGCTTCACTCAGGCTGGTGCCGAGGTGTCTGCCCTTCTCGGTCGACTCCCGAGCGCAGTGGGTTACCAGCCAAACCTCCAGCAGGAAATGGGTGCGCTCCAAGAGCGTATCACTAGCACCAAAAAAGGCTCAATCACCTCTATCCAGGCAGTGTACGTCCCGGCAGACGACTTCACCGATCCAGCGCCAGCCACCACGTTTGCTCACCTTGATTCGACGATTGCGCTCAACCGCTCGCTCACCGAGATTGGCATCTACCCTGCGGTCGATCCGCTTGATAGCAACAGTACGATGCTCGACCCAGAAGTCGTCGGCGAAGAGCACTACCAAACCGCTCGCGAAGCGCAACGAGTACTGCAGCAGTACAAAGAGCTCCAGGACATCATCGCTATCCTCGGCATGGAAGAATTGTCCGATGACCAGAAGCAGACTGTCCAGCGCGCTCGCCGCTTGCAGCGCTTCTTGGCGCAGCCATTCTTTGTGGCGACGCAGTTTACTGGCAATGACGGCGTGTATATAAAAGTAGCCGACACGGTCAAGGATGTGCGTGATATTCTCGCTGGCAAGTACGATGACAAGCCTGAAAGCTGGTTCTACATGGCTGGTGGTCCGCTCAGCGAAAAGAAAGACTAGAATCGCGCGTCTGCCAAGTAGTACGCCAAATACTTGCTTTCATTACACTTCCATGATATAATAGGGCTACATGGCTCTGTATATCGTGGAGCTTGTTCCTAGAGAGAAGTGGTGTGAGTATGTCTGACGACCCCTGGAATTATGGGACGCGCGAGTCATCACCGGCTGTCGATGACAACGGTGGTGCGAGCGAGGCACAAATCGGTGACGGCAGCGGGACTTCCACTGCCGTCATCGTCATCATGGTGTCGCTTGCGGCGCTGGCGTTGTTGTACTGGATTCCACCGTTGTGGTGGGCTGCGCTGGTGCTGCTCGGGGCTGGACTGTTGGTCTCAGTGATTGTTGGCCCGCTCAAGGGCCGCGTATCACTCAGCGAGTGGCCGGGCAAGGTTGTCCTCGGAGTGGTCTCTGTGATCATCGGTGCGATTGTGGTCGCGGTGGTGGTCGTGGGCAACCAGACGCTCTGACGCCCAGTGTGGGTGGGGTTCGGCGGAAGTTTGCCGCCAAGCCCCACCCACCCACGCGACCTTTTCTCTCTAGATGACCCCTCGCTTGACGAGGGGTTTTCTGCTATGATATGTCTATATGGATTTCGAATTAATCACGCTCTCAGGCACCAAAGTCAATCAAAAAGTCTATGAGGTCATCTTGCCAACCAAAGATGGTGAAATTTCGGTGTTTCCCGACCATGAGGATTTGGTGACAATCGCAAAGACCGGCGTTGTGATGGTCCGGGTAGCCAAAGACGACACCGACGACGAGATGGATTTTTTTGCAATCAGCGGGGGGATTATCGAAATCAACGGCTCGCGAGTGCGCGTGCTGGTTGACGAAGCCGAGCACGGTGAGGATATTGTCGAAGCCGAGACGCAAGCAGCGCTCGACCGCGCGCTCCAGATGCAGAGCGATGCTTCTGACCAGCTCGAGCTCGAAAAAGCCCACCAGCTTGTCGATCGCCATGCGGTGCGACTCAAGGTAGCCGACCTTCGCCGCAGGCGACGACGCTAAATTAGTCTTTACAAACGCTTTTTTGGGGCGTATAACAAATACTGGATTACTAATAAGATAAGGCTTATGTCTACGTATGAAAGAAGCTTTTTTGAAGATGCCCCAAGAACAAGAGCAACCAAAAACCTATGAACTACAGTGTATCGCACCCTATGGCCTAGGGTTTGGCGATGGAACTATCAGTACTGCCGAACGACACCAAGAAGGCGCAGAGCATCCGGTTTCGCCCGAGCAGCTACAGCAAGCGATGGAAGTCATTATCGCCAATAAGCATGAGATTATCGTACCAGTTGACGAATACGATGATGGGTGTGGTGACGGTCGCCCGGCAAGTCGAGTATTTCAAATTGTTGACAGCGAGACTGGTGAGGTACGTGAGTATAGGAAATCAAAGAATCGCGCGAAAATTTTTGGCGGGGGCTTACAAGTAGCAGCGAGCATGTGGCGAGCAGTCGCAGGCACGCCGTCGCAGGGCGAGACAACACTTGGCGACAGGCGGTTTATCAGTCAGCAGCTCACAGAGCGCGGTCTGCAGTACGGTGCGCATACCGACCAGCACGCTCATGGTGATAGTTGTGGCTGCGGTGCAATCGACAACTACGATAGTTCGACCCAAAAAAGCGGCAAGTATGCCGAGAGCATCATAGCGACACTTCCAGTGTTTTATGACCGAGATGTTTCTATAGATGAGCCAGGCGTGGCGCAGGCATTTGCGGTACGAGCAGCGATTGCCGAGGACAAGCATTACTTGTCAAATGCGAGCGGCCGCGAGACGATGGAATTTATTGAACAAGACGGTGCTGTAGTCAAGCAGCTCGCAGGGACGCACTTTGAAGAAATCGTTTTGTGTAACGAAGAAGCCGGCACTACAGTCGACCAGAAAAAGCTGACAGAAATTTTGAAGGCAGCGGGACTACCAGAAGATATTCATGTGTTTGTGATCGATGTTTGGCGTGGGCGTATGTATGCCGATGCGGTAGCCGATATTGCGGTTGAGCAAGGCGTGGCCGTAGATCGAGAAGCAGCTCAGGAAATCGCATTGGCGGATTTCTTTGTCAATCAGCTTTCTGTCTCGGCGACATTGACTGACGGGTCGCAGCCAGTGTTATACAACAAAGCTACTTAGAGGCCTGTCTTTTGTGGGGATTGTCCGTGTATCGCTGCGAGGGCGTGTCGCTACTTTGTAGCGTAGGCCATGACTACCACGACGAGTAGCGCGACCAAGAGTATTCCGAGGATGATACATAGCACGATACCGCCTAAAGTGAGCCATGATAGGATATGTGCAGATGGCTTCGCCTCACCCTTTTTGGTGATACTATCTAGTTGTCCGTAGAGCCGTATCTTTGCACCGGTTTCTACAAACATACTCCCAATACCAAGGGTGACAATGTTGAGTAAGGCATGGGATGCAAAGGTCGTGAGCCAAGCGCCTTTGGTCAGAGCGAGACTGTCCTTCACTGCTGCGCTAGCAGACAACTTTTTGTCATAAAACGACAGCCCGGCTAGCGAATAGCGTACCGCCATGATGATGCCAGGAATAATAAACAGCAGCGACCATAGCGTGACTTTAGTGATGATGATAATCTGCAGCCAAAGGTAGGCTCCAAACCGAGAGATGCCACCTCGCAGCGCTTCTGATAGCGAGACCGTCTTGCCTTTTGCGACCCGAGCACTCGTGTAGTTGAGGACACTCTGAATATACACTCCAACCAGCCAAGATAGTAGGAGAAAAATCAACAAAAACGTGACGACAATGGCGATAATTGCCCATGTTTCTGGCGGGATAGATTCGATTTGCTTGGTGATAGTTTCGTGAGAAGGCGCGACATTGCTTGGCGTAGCGGCTGGGTCTTTGCTGGCTCCTTCGGTTAGTGCCTGTGCAATTGTACTGAGGATATTTGCAATCATTCCAAGTGCCGCCAGAACTACCATAAGGATAGCAACTGATTGTGCGCGAGAAAAAAGCATACGCATGCCATCGATTGGCACCAAGAAGGGGTTGTTCTCATAGGCGCTCAATTCGACAGTTCGAGCGGGTGGCGGTGCTACAGGGGATACAGGTGGTTGTGATTTCATGAGTTTAGTATAGCAGAATTGAGCACTCTGCGAACTTCGTCTGTGGTAGTGCAGTGCATCAGTTTGTCGCGCAGGTCGCTGGCGCCGTCGAAGTCGCGGATGTAGATTTTGAAAAAGCGCTTGAGTGTCTCGAAGGGACGGCCGGTCTGTGCTGAGTATTCGTCGTATTGGTCGAGATGAAACTGGAGGAGGTCAATAAGCGATTGGCGATGTGCGATTGGCGATGAATTTGCAATGTGCAATCGGCTATTTATCGGATCATTGCTATTTGCTAATGTATTGCCAATTGCCAATTGCTTATTGCCTGTGTCTGCAAAGCAGAATGGGTTCATAAATATCCCGCGTCCAATCATGATACCGTCCACGCCATGCTCTTTGGCGAGTGCGTTGCCTTGCGTGCGGGTCAAGATGTCGCCGTTGATGATGAGTTTTGTGTGTGGCGCTACTTCATCCCGTAGCACTTTGATGTCACCGATGAGTTCGAAGTGCGCGGGGACTTTGCTCATTTCTTTTTTGGTGCGGAGGTGGATGGTGAGTGCAGGAATATCTTGCTGCAGGAGGAACGTGAGCCATTCTCGCCACTCATCGATATATGTATAGCCCAGACGAGTTTTGACACTAACGGGCAATCCACTGGTTTTTGCGGCGGCGATGATAGCAGCTGCACGATCGGGGTTACGAATCATGTCGGCTCCCCCACCGCCTTTGATTGCTGATTGGTCGGGGCAACCCATATTGATATCGATACCGTCGTAGCCTAGTGTGGCGCAGTGCTGACTGAGTGCGGCCATGGCTTCGGGGTCGCTCCCCCAGAGTTGCGCGACGATGGGTCCTTCGTCTTCGGTTTTGATGAGTCGCCCGCCGATGGCTTTGTCGCCGGCACGGAACCACCCCGTCGCGTTGGTAAATTCCGTGAAAAATACTTCTGGTCTGCCAGCTCGCGCCACGACATGGCGAAACACGACGTCGGTGACGGCTTCCATGGGAGCGAGGACAAAGAATGGCTGCGGGAGGGTGTTCCAGAAATTTGACATAACTTACCTATTATATCGCAAAAAGTAGCTCTTGGTTCTGAGTTCTGAGTTCTGAGTTCTAGGTTGAAGAACAAAGGGCTAGAATTAATGTATGTGGCACTTGACTGTTCTTGTTCATGAAAAGCCGCCTCGTGAGAGACGGCGGGTGGAGGTTCCTCGAAGCTTTGGCGAGAGCTGAGTACTACCCTACTAGTGTAGCCAGCAGCGTGCGACGTCGTTGGCGCACGCTGCTGGCTTTGTCGGGATGGTGAGATTTGAACTCTACACCGCGCGTCCGCAGCCCCTGGTCGACAACTAGTGTCGCATCCCGGTGGAGGTTCGGTATCAACTCACGTGGCTAGTCGTTCTTGTAGCCAGTGCAATTGCATTTGCTGCAGCACGTGTGCGCGAAACCACCACAGGCGCCATTGCCGTAGCCACCTTTGCTAGTACTGGTGCCAGGGCAGTTGCATTTCTTCTTGCCACTTCTTGCGCGCTGCTCGGACTGGGTCTGGGCAGATGACTTGAAGAACACCATCTCGTACTCACTCTCCTCGAGTGTTGTCTCGCTGGGGCGGTTCCCCAAGCGACTCAATAAGATACTATAATTTTTCTACGAGTATTTGTCAACCAAATCAGTCTCGAATTGCAAAATCCCTTTGTACGTCGACTCATATTGATTGACATCAGGAAAATCGAGCGTGGTGATACAGCGCCACACCGCGCCGATGAGCTTGGCAAAATCCGCGAGCTCATCGTTGGTGAAGGTCGCATCGAGTGCGTGGATACGGCCGAGTGTATCGGGTTCGACGAATTGTAGTACGCCGCGTGAGAAATCGTACTTGCTATAGTCGCGCGAGTTGCTGCAAAGTAGCTGATAAAACATCAGCTGTTGGCGGTATTTGTGAAGCTTGATTTTTTCCCACTCGGTCTTGCCCTTCCAGTCGGTAGACGGCTTGCCGGTTTTGTAGTCGGTGACGGTAATCGTACCTTCCTCGATGGTCGCTACGTCGAGTGAACCCGTGAGGAGTGCGCCTTCGACGATGGCACCTTGGCGGGCGAAATTGAGCTCGGTTTTTTGCCCTGGTACGAAATCACCGTAGCAGGTGCGTAGAAATGCGCTCAGGCTGTCAGCGCCTTTTTTTGCAAAGGTCACTTCGTCTGTAGGGTCGAGGTGCTGGTCGTGAAGTTCCTTGATGAAATCGCCCAGGATATCTTCGACTGGTCGTCGCTCACCGGTCGCGGTCAGGTGGTTATGCGCACGCTGCAGAGTGCGGTGGATGGCGGTGCCGTAGCTGGCATGTGGACTCTTGGCCTGCGGGAAGCGCAGCAGATTGCTGAGGAGGAAATGCTGTGGGCCGCCGCGCGAGAGGTCGATGAAATTGTTGAGATGTGTAATCGAGAGTTTGTAGTCGGTCAGCGTCGGCTTGAGGAGTTCGTGCATGGTGCGCTGCGGTACATCGACGACGCGGTCGTGCCAGCAAAGTTCTTGCTGAGCGGTCAAGTCGGCATCGCTTGCGGTCGATTCCTCGACGACCGGCACGAGGTCGGTACCAGTCAGGAAGCTGGCGAGTAGCTGCGTGCGACCGAGGTCGTCCTGCAAGCTGTAACTGATAGCGAGCTGCTGTTTGGCGCGGGTCATCGCGACAAAGAACAGCCGTAGCCGCTCGTCGTAACTGCCACCACTCGGGGCGAGAGGTAAATTCTGTGGGTAGCTGATGAGCCGACTGCGACTACGGACACGCTCACCCCACGTGCTATCGATGGCACCGATAACGAAGACATGCGCAAATTCCAAGCCCTTGGATTTGTGTGCGGTCATGAGGTTGACGGCACCTTGCTCATGCTGCTGGCGGCGAACCGCCGTGATGCGCGAACCAAGTTGGCGGTGCGCGGCGATGAAGTCGATAAAATCAGTCAAATGTAGTTGCTCGTGCGGTTTGTATTCGCGCAAATGGTCGCGAATCGTGCGGAGCGCCTCGAGCGTATCGAGATACGTCGCGGGCTGTTCGTCCTGGAGCTGCTGGCTGAAGTAATAGTCGTACAGCGGCGAACGAAATCCAACAATATCGTCACCAACTGTCTCACCTGGCACGCCAATCAGCTGGTCGATGAGTGGCTCGAGTGGTTCGCGAGCCACACTGGCGGCTTTGGTGAGGAGCCATTCGGCGAGCGGTTTGTATTCGGCACTGGTCATCATGATTTCGAGCCAACTGAGGTGATTGCGGTAGCTGGTGAGGCTGAGTCGCCAGATTGATTCTGGTGCGAAGCCGAAGATCGGGTGCGCCAGGAGTTCAGGTAGTTGGGCATTTGCGATGTCGTGCTCGCCCTCGGCGATAGCCACGATGACGCTTGCGAGTAGTTCGAGTGTCTGGATGACCGGTGCGTCGAGGACGTTTTCGCGTCGCTCATAACTGACCGCTATGCCCGCAGCCGTCAGGAATCGCACAGCTGCGACGAGTTCGCTATGCTGACGTGCGAGGACTGCGATATCTTCGGGTTTGGTGCCAGCAACGATGGCTGCGCTGATTTGCTGCGCGAGCCAGGCATGCTCGGCACTGGTAGTTGGGAGTTCATGGAGTGTCACGGCCGCGCTCTCGCTGCTGGCATGCGGCGTGAGGGTTTTGTCGAGCTGCATCGTCGTCTCGAGACGGTCGCTGCCCTGTGTGATAACTGCACGGGCCTCGGTGAGGACGGGCTGCGCCGACCGATAGTTGTCGGTCAGGACGATGCTCGTGAAGTCTGGATACTGCGCGGCAAAGCGGTGGATATTGTTGATATCGGCACCCTGGAAGCTATAAATAGCTTGATCGTCATCTCCTACTGCCATGATGTTTGGCGCGTCGCCGACCGTGGTGTCGGTCAGGTCAAACAGAATACGCAGCTGCGCGAGGTTGGTGTCCTGGAATTCGTCGACCATGATGTAGTGATACTTCTCCTGGAGGTTGAAGCGCAGGTCGTTGTGCAGCTCCATGGCATGCACGACGCCGAGAATCATATCGTCGTAATCATACAGCCCGGCCTGCTCCATGCGCGTCAGGTAAGCGTAGTAGATGTGACTCATGGCGCGCAGCTTGGCGTAGCGTTTGCGGTCTTTGAATACGAATCGGCCGTCGGCATCTTTTTCGAGCCATTGGTTGCGCCACGCAGTGATAGAGTTTGTCTTGCCTGTCGCGACTGCTTCATCAAACGCATGGGCCATGCTAAGCGCCAGGACATTCGCGAGCGGCGTGATACCGGGCGGCAGTGTCGGCGTGGGGAGCTCGGCGACTTTTTTGGCTAGTGGCACCAGGCGAGCGAGCATGGTGGTGCTGATTTTGCCGGCAAATACCTCTGAGAGGTCATATTCGACGCTATCGAGCGCAACCTCATTGGATTGGATGACCGCCAGCAACTCATCACTGGTCAGTCCTGATTTTTTGAGTTCGCTGATGACTTTGACGGCGTCGCTCATGTGGGTGTACGAATCGAGTAGCTTCCCTGCCAGAGGGCTCGTGTAGTCGAGCTCATCAAACACGGCTGTCATGATTTCGTGGCGCGCGAGGTCGTCGGCGGGTTTGAAATCGGCTCCTTGGTAGAAATATTCGTTATGTTGGTTGATGATTTCGGTGCCAAAGCTATGGAATGTATGGATAGCGACTTTGTAGGCAGCAGGGCCGATGATGCTCGTCAGGCGCTCGCGCATGGCGGTTGCTCCGCTGTCGGTAAAGGTCAGGCAGAGGATGTTTTCGGGCAATGTATCGGTTTTTTGCAGAATATTTGCGGTGCGCATACTGAGGAGCTCAGTCTTGCCGGTCCCCGGCCCTGCGATGACGAGCAATGGTCCGTCGATGGTATCGACGGCCTGCTGTTGGGCTTTGTTTAATTTCTCATATCGAGTAGAAAATTCGCTCACTATGGTCCATTATAACCTGAAACCCTCACAATATCTTTCTGGGTCATCGTGCTATGTATGAGAATCTAGGCTAACGGCCTGGAATCTCATACATAGCAGCGTGATGGTCAATGACCCAAAAAGACATCGCGGGGGTTTCTCCTCGAGATTATCTGAAATTGTGGTATAATTTACTCCATGAATACTGGTGATATATTTGATGATTTCACCATCGAACGGGAGATAAAGGAGCGCTTTGGCGCGGTTGTTGATGTTGACAAGGTGATTGCGCGCAATATTAATGTCGGCCGATCGGCCAAAGCGACGATATTTCTGAGCAAGAAAAAGCAGCTGTATTGCTATATCCACGGCCCTGCTCGCTTGCTGCTCAGTGATGTCAAAAAAATCATGACGCGTATCGGGCTCAAGGTCGAGATGTATATGCCGCCAAAAGGCCAGCCGCACTATTTCGACGAGATTGGGCGGCAGAAGTTTAGCGAAGTATTTCCTGGCCGCAAAGATGCGCGCGACGAAGACCTCGTGTTTTATCGGACGCTTGCTCCCTACATGCCGGCACTCTCGCTCATCGAGGAAGTGACGGGTGGTGTTATCAAACAAGCTGACGCGGACGCACGTGGTGGCTGGCGCCCAGCGACGAAATTTACCTATCGGCGTATCAAGACGAGCTAAAAGGGACATGTCGGGGCAAAACCGCCGCCCCACCAGCTTGCATCGATGTTTTTTCCTGTTTTGCACGACCAACCATAGGCATTGAATACCCCACGTGCCTCCGCTGGTACCAATATGCCATATGAGTCACTCGATGTACCGCGGATATAACGGAAGGTTTTTGTAGGGTGAGGTGGAGGGGTCGGCATGGACTGTATGTAGGCTGGCGTGAGGAATGAGGCAAGGTTATTCCAGTCGCAGTCAACATTTGCTCCGCTGCATGCGTCAGGAAACTCTCCATTTTCATTGTAATATTGCATGAGAGCTGCGTTGACTGAGCGGGCCTGCATTGCACGACTATCGTCACGACTCGTTTTTTGAGCCTGAAGAAATGTCACGATGAGTATAGAAGCAAGCAAGGCGACGACCGTCACAACGATCGCAATTTCGACAATAGTAAACCCTGTCTGTCGACGTTTCATAGTTTTAGTGTAGCACATGGTGCTTATGCTTGCTGGATACGATCGAGGACGACGAGGTGTTCGATGTGCGGTGTGCGCGGGAAGAAATTGTAGCCGCGGTGTGAGCGGATGCCGTATGTGCTACTGAGAAGTGCCACGTCGCGGGCTTGGGTGACGGGGTTGCAGCTGAGGTAGATGATGCGCGGCGGGGTTGTCTCGAGGAGGCGGTCGATGACTGCTTGGTGGAGACCGGCGCGCGGCGGGTCGACGATGACGATCTGGTCGCTGGTGATGTATTCGAGGGCTTTTTCGCTGGGGGCGAGCACGGCTGTGGCGCTACTTCCCTGCTGCTCGATGTTGCGCTTCATTTCGCGGACGGCGTTTTCGTCGATCTCGACGAGCGTACAGTTGTCGCCGCCGATCGTGAGGCCGATGGAGCCGACACCAGAGTAGAGGTCGATGATGGGGTAGTTTTTTCCGCTCGCCTCTTCTGTCTCAGAAACGGCTTCGCGCGGGATTTTTTTCGAGTACGCATCGTTAAAAATCACCGGCTGCAGATGTTTCTCAGACACAAGAGTCTCGCTGTCGACCCACTCACGCATGTCTCGGAGCGCCTGTTCGTACACTGGGATATTCACCTGGAAGAAGCCTTCGGTGGCGTACGAAAATGGCACCCCGAGGACGGTGTCGGTGAGGACGGTGTTGCCAAAACTATGAAGGCGTTTGGTAATGCGGCTTGCCGGGCTGCGCGGGTCGCTGTAGATGATTTCGCCACCTTGTGCGGCAAATGTAGCCGCGTCTTGTTCGCTGATTGTATCAAATGATTCGGTTTTGACGTAGAGCTGCCAGGCGCACTTTCCGTGCTGGTCACACCGGATGAGGAGTGTTTTGAGGTCGCGGGCGCTGACCTGTCGCTCCTCGAGGAGTGAGCGGATTTGTTCGGCAAGTTTCATGATGGAATTTGGCAAGAGCGCGCACTGGTCGACGATGATCTTGCCTTTGCTGCCGCGGCGGAAAAATGCCAAATCTAGTTTTTCGTGCGACTCCCCGCTCCCGTCGTCGCTCCCTTTGGCCGCACGTAGGTCGCTAGGTGCGGGTCCTGCCGACGAGTCCGCCCCTAAAATTTCTGTCTCTGACAGAGAATTTTGGGCGCTGCCCCGCTCGTCGTCACCCGCTTGGGCTAGATTCTGGTGATGCCCTGTTTTATCATGCCTCTTGTCTCTTGCCTCTTTACTCTCCCTCATCCCGTACCAGCTAAACTCGACCTTATTGCGATATCGCGTCGTATTCCCATCAGTATACACATCAATCACCTCAGGCAGGACGATGTCATGCAGTTCAAACGCTTCCTCGATGAGCGCGGCTTTGTAGTGCTGCTCTGCCTCAAAGTTCATGATTTGCCACGGACTCGTGCTCAGATAGCTGTCTGGGTCGAGCGGTGCAATGCGCTGTGGCGAGGCCGTGTGGACTTCGGTCACGACGCCTTCGACAAATTTCGTTTTCTTTTTGGTGATACGAATCGCGACCTTCTCGTCAGGTAGTCCACCCCACACAAATGCTTTGCGGCCATCTGGAAGTGTGCCAAGCGCTTGACCACCGCCAACGATGGTGTCGAGAGTGAGTGTGGCGAATTGCGGTTGCTTCATCTTATCTATTCTACTGATGAAGCATCGAATAGAAAAGCACAATGGTTGCACCGGCCATGAGCAGGAAGGCGGCGAAGACGCCGACGTTGCTCCAGCGCGAGTTGCGGTAGTCGCCCATGACGTCGCGGTTGTTGCCGACGCGCCAAATCATGTAGAGCAGCGGCACGGTGGCGACGGCGTTAAATACCGCAGTGAATATCAATGCTTTGATCGGATCTATGCCGATGAAATTGATGACGAGGCCAGCGAGGGTGGCGAGCGCGATAATGCCATAGAAGCCTTTGGCGCGGCTGAATTTGCGGTACAGGCCTTCCTTGATGCCGAGCGCTTCGCTGATCGCGTAGCTGCTGGACCCAGCAAGCACTGGCACGGCGAGCAGACCGATGCCGATGATACCGACGCTAAAGAGTAGTTTGGCGACGAGTCCAGCATTTGGAAAGCCATGCACGAGTGGTTCGAGGGCGGCTGCAGCATCTTGGGCGTTTTCGATCTTGGTGATGCCGTGGACGTGCAGTGTCGAAGCGCAGGCGATGATGATAAACCACGCCGAGATTGTCGCGAGGCTCATGCCAGCGATATTGTCGAGGCGGATTTTGCGGATGAAGCTTTTTGAGATGATTGGTTTGCCCTTGCCCGAAGATGATGTGATACGGTGAGTTTCGACTTCCTCTTCTACGACTTCGCTTGTATTCCAAAAGAACAAATATGGGCTAATCGTCGTGCCGAGGATGCCGACGATGATATAGATTATATCTTTGTCGATATGCACATCAGGGATGAGCGTGCGAGTGAAGACTTCGCCCCACGGCTGACCGACGATAAATGCCGTGATAGGATACGCGAACAGCGTAATTGCGAGCCACTTCAATATTTTTGCATACGTGCGATACGGTACGAAGACTTGTAGCGTCACGCACAGTACTGCGAAAAATACCGCGAGGCCAATATATGGTGCGTCGGGAATGAGCAGCTGCGTGGTGGCGGCCATAGCACCGAGGTCAGCGCCGATGTTGACGGTGTTTGCGACCACGACGAGGATGACGGCGCTGTAGAGGACTTTTTTGCTGTAATGTTTCTTGAGAATCGCCGCCAGGCCGTCGCCGGTGACGGCACCGATGCGCGCGCATGATTCCTGGACGGCGAGTAGCAATGGAAACATAATCGGAAACAGCCATAACAGCCCGTACCCATACACTGCCCCGGCTTGGCTATAGGTCGCGATGCCGCTGGGGTCGTCGTCGGCCGCACCAGTCACGACACCTGGGCCGAGGACGCGCACGAAGCGGCTGACTTTGCCGTAGCGAGTGTGGGCTCTCTGGAGGTTGGCCTCACGCTGTCTGGCGGCTGTATTTGGCAGATGATCGCCGATGAGGTCGTGCAGCCATGTGTAGGGGTTGGGCATCGAAGAGGGGTTTCCGTTTATGGTAATTACGGTTTATTGTAGCACACCTTGTTTTGACCAAAAAAAGAGGCCCGAGGGCCGCCCCAGAGTTATTCTGGGGCGGCCTCGGGAGGGTGTACATCGTCAGGATGATCTCGACGCCGACGGCGCTCATCAGCCACTGCTCTACCGAGCTCGAAGCCCCGAAGGAAGTCTGAGGTCTCGATGATTCGTGGATTGAGCTTTTTTGCCCGGAATACGACTCTGGTCGACTCTTCTTGGGACATAGATTGCCTTTCCTAGCGGGAGAATGTAAATGTACGTGCTATATTATAGCACAAACATAATAAAAGTGCAATACCAAGAACTAAGAACTAACTACTCTACTCGCATGGCGCGCAATCTCAAGCCCCTCATTGGTCGGCACGACGATAATCGGCTTCGATTTGGCAGCTTCGGCGATACTCGTAAATTCCTCGGGCTCGGTGCAGCCATTGTTTTGGTCTTTGTCGAGAGCAAAATCTGCAAATTCGAGATGGCTCACGATGCGCCGACGAATGCGCGGTGAGCGCTCCCCTACTGTGCCGGTAAAGACCAGTAGGTCGCAGCCATTGAGGGCGACGAGCATGCTGCCGATGGCTTTGTGGATACTGTGGATGAGTGTAGTGAGGGCGAGATTTGCAAGTTGATCGCCGGCTGCTTCGCGGTCGAGGAGTTCGCGGATGTCATTGCTACCAGCCAGGCCCATGAGGCCACCTTTGTGCTGGAGGTATTCCTCGAGCTGCTCGTCGTCGAGGTCGAGTCCGGCTTTGAGCGCGCGTACTGCGCCGTAGTCGATGCTCCCACTGCGCGTCGCCATGATGACGCCTTCGAGTGGAGTGAATCCCATAGTGGTGTCGATACTGCGACCGTGAAAGACGCCTGTGATGCTCGATCCGCTGCCGAGGTGGCAGACTATGACTTTTGGTGGTAGCTTGCCGCGGTTCCACAACTCGTCGATAGCGATACTTGTCGAGAGACCGTGGTAGCCAAAGCGTTTGATGTCGAGGCGGTCGGCGTCGTGGATATCGATGCCATAATTCCAAGCATAACTGGGTTTGGTGCGGTGAAATGCACTGTCGCTGACGCCGACAATCGGCGTGTCAGCGAATTGTTCTTTCAGGATAGTAATTTCATTGAGCGTGGCGGCGATGTGAAGTGGTGCGAGGTGCTCGACCGCTCGGAGTTTCTCGACGATGTCGTCTGTCATGAGGTGGTCTTGCATAAAGAACGCACTCGGTGCCACGACGCGCAGGCCGATGGCGGTGATTGTGTCGCCTTCGGCTAGTACGTCTTGTTGCTGCAGGATGGCTTCCACTTCCTTGGCGGCGTCAGTAATCTGCGTCACGGCAGTGTCGATACTGCGAGTCTGCTTGCCGTTGTCGAGCGAGCAGATGACCCTGCTTTTTTCGGTCTCGAAATGTAGCTCAGCAAGGAGCGTGAGCCCATCGCCCTCGTAGAGTGCATATTTGCGACTGGCGCTGCCAGGGTTTGCGACGAGTATCAATCGATTGCTCATAGGTCAGCGTCTGTCACATTCCATAGTCTGCTAATTCGTTTGCCCATGCCACTCTTCTTCCTGGGCGCGCTCGAGGTGACGTGCGGCTGGCCAGACCCAGGCGTCGAGCTCGGGACGGTCGATTCCGTTTGCTTTGATGTATTCGGTGTTTTCATTGATTTTGTTGCGGTATTTGGCTGCCAGGTGCTCGGCTTCTTCGAATGGAATCACGCCGTCGTGACCGAGCTGTTTGAATGCGGCGATGACGAGGTCGTAGCGACTGGTTTCGTTGCGGACGTGCATGTCAAATGGCGTCGTCGTGCTGCCGATTTCTTTGTAGCCGCGAACATCGAAGCGAGTACTGTCAACGGCATAGTTGAAGAGTACGCTCTTGACGGTTTGCGGGTAGCCATGGAAGTTGAAGATGACTGGTTTGTCCTCGGTGAAGATATGGTCGAATTTCTTTTGGTCGGCGGTGTTGCTGAGTGTGCCGAAGCCGATGGTGGTGAGGCTGCTGACATTGACACAGCGAATCTTTGCCTCGGGCCACTCGGTTTTGAGGATGTCGATCGCCGCCATAGTTTCTTTGGTCGGGTAGTCCCCTGCTGCTGCCATGATGATGTCGGGCTGCTCGTCGCTCGCAAAGTCCCAGATCATCAGACCTTGCTCGATTTGTTCACGAGCTTTGTTGGGGTTGAGCCAGCGCGGCTCGACTGTTTTGCCGGCGACAATGGCGTTGATTTGTCGCACGCTGGTAAACATGTGCTCGAGAGCCACGAGAGTGCAGTTGCCGTCTGCCGGGAAGAACACGTTGCTAAAGTTACTCTGGCGGCGCAAGAGGTCGTCGATAAATCCTGGGTTCTGGTGACTGAAGCCGTTGTGGTCCTGGCGCCAACCGCTACTTGTCAGGATGTAATTGATGCTCGGGATGGTACCGCGCCACTCGACGCCGCGGCTTTGGGTGAGGAATTTGGCGTATTGGTCGACCATACTGCTGACGACTTGGAGGAAGGCTTCGTAGCTAGCGAAGATAGCGTGGCGACCGGTGAGCACGTAGCCCTGCATGAGGCCCTGCATGTTGTGCTCGGACAGCATTTCCATGACGCGGCCTTCGTGTGCGAGGTCTTTGTCCCATTCCATGAGTGGCCATTGCCAGCTGCGGCTGGTAGCTTTGAAGACGTCGTCGAGCTTGTTGCTGTAGGTTTCGTCCGGGCTCATCATACGGAAGTTTTTGCTGTCGGCATTGAGTCGGAAGATTTCTTCGAGATAGAGGCCGGTACGGCGCATGCTGCTCGACCCCATAGTGCCAGGGATGGTCGCGTCTTCGGCAAATTTTTCGACCGGTGGGAGCTTGAGCGGCTGGTAGACAGCCGGACCGCCGTGGGCGTGTTTGCTCATGCCGAGGCGTTTTTCGGGATTTTCGGGGATGATGTCTGCGATGTAGTCGCCGAACCCGTTGGCTTCGTTGAATAACTCTTGGAATTCATAGCCCCCGAGCCATTCGTTGAGGAGTTTGAGCTCTTCGGTATCGGTCTTGGCTTCGTTGAGGACGATTTGGTGGCTCAGGCAGTTGCCTTCGATTTTGTCGCCACTGGGGAGTTCTTTGACCCCAGTCCAGCCTTTGAGGGTGCGCATGATGATCATCGGCAGGCGCGGTGATTCGGTGATGGTTGATTCACGCAGCTCCGCGATAGTGTCGTGCGCCCAGTCGAGGGCTTCGGCCATGGCATCGTGCGGATTGACGCCGGGCTTGGTGGCGTCGACGATGCGCGGCTCGTAGCCGTAGCCGCTAAAGAGCGTCATGAGTTCGTAGTTGCTCATGCGGCCAAAGATAGTCGGCTGAGAAATTTTGTAACCATTGAGATGGAGGATAGGCAGCACGATACCGTCTTTGCGTGGGTTGACGAGCTTGTTGAGGTGCCAGGCGCCGGCAGTTGGGCCAGTTTCGGCTTCGCCGTCGCCCACAAGACAGGCGACCATCAAGTCGGGATTGTCCATGACCGCACCGAAGCTCGTGCTGAGCGCATAGCCCAGCTCCCCGCCCTCGAGGATGACGCCAGGTGTCTCTGGGTTGCTGTGACTCGGATAGCCGTATGGCCAGCTAAACTGCCTGCAGAGTCGTTGCACTCCGGCGAGATTCATCTGGAGTGATGGGTCGAAGTGTGTCAGGGTGCCTTCGAGAAAGAGATTAGCTTGGAGTGCTGGGAAGCCGTGGCCTGGACCGAGTACAAACATCATGTCTTGGTCGTATTTTTTGGCAAATCGACTGAGGTGCGCATAGGCAAAGTTGATACCAGGCCCACTCCCCCAGTGGCCGAGGAGGCGGGTTTTGACGTCGTCGGCCTTGATGGCGCGCTTCATCAAGTGGTTATCTGCTAGAAAAATTTGTGCGGCAGTCAAATAATTGACGGCACGCAAGTACTTGCCCATTGAGTTTTTTTCGTGGTTGTTCATGCTAATGCTTAGTATACACCTGGGGAGATTGGGATGCAAAAGGAGCTGTTGGGGATAGTTCTAGGTTCTGAGTTCTTAGTTCTTAGTTCTTAGAAAACAACAGAAAAGCCGCGGATGCGGCTTTCTAATCCTGTTCTTTTCTTGAAGAACCAAACAACTTCCTTTTGGCGCAAAAGGAAGCGAAAAACGTTCTTTGTTTCGATCAAAGAACCAAATACGACTTGGGGTAGCCACCTGCACGCCAAGATTCTCACAGCTCACTATCCAGTCACGACAAAACGA
>CAZOOQ010000007.1:0-33147 GCA_964581485.1 uncultured Candidatus Saccharibacteria bacterium | reverse complement strand
CGGGTCCGTAGCTCAGCTGGACAGCCATGAGCGAAAAACATTTGCCTTGCTCTAATCAGCTGGGGAATGATGTCTCGGAACCTGATATGCTTTACAATATAACATATGCCCATATACGGGTCCGTAGCTCAGCTGGTTAGAGCACCTGCCTTTTAAGCAGGGTGTCATGGGTTCAAGCCCCATCGGACCCTCCAAGTAAAGAATCCGCCTTCTGGCGGGTTTTTTACTTGGTAGGGTGGTGGCTTGAAGCCATGACGCCCGTTGGGTGGAATGGGTGAGGATTGCCAGTGGCAATCCGCAAGGCAATCTCACAAATGAGCTGTGCTCATTTGACTGAGTTGCGGGGTAGCGGAACGTGACCAAGCCCCATCGGACCCTCCAAAGAAAAACACTCACGTTTGTGGGTGTTTTTCTTTGGTGCTACCATACGTGCATGTATTGGTTGCGAGGAAAAGTCCACCCAATGTGGCAGGTGACGACGTGTTGCGTGGGCGCAATGGTTGGTATTGCTGGAGCGCAGTTTGTGAGCTTTTTTGCGTCGTGGTTGTGGCTCGTAGGAGCGATTGTTCTCATCGCTGTGTGCTTTTGGCAGTCGCGGCGGTGGGTACTTCTGGTGATGCTTGTCGCGGGAGCGTTGCTGGGGCTGTGGCGTGGAAGCTTGGGGCAGCAAGACACGCAGTTATACCAGAGTCTGATAGACAAACGAGTGCAACTGACTGGAAAAATAGCAGAAGATCCAGAGACAAATAGGCGCGGGCAATTGGTGCTGCGAATCGGCAATATCACCACAAATGGTAAATCGATAGCGGGTCAGTTATGGGTCACGACAAACAATCGTGGCGGGTTGCAGCGCAGCGATATCGTCACGATCGATGGCAAAGTGTCGTCTGGCTTTGGGAGTTTTGCGGCGTCGATACAAGACGCCACTATCACCCAGGTGAGTCGCGAGCAGCCAGGCGATATCGCACTCGCAGTACGCAATGATTTTGCGAGTCATATTCAGCAAGGTATCCACGATCCAGCGGCAAGTCTCGGCCTCGGCTATTTGCTCGGACAAAAGCGGGGACTGCCCGACGACCTCGCGACCGCTCTCAAGATCGCAGGGCTGACGCACATTGTGGTAGCGAGCGGGTACAACTTGACGATTCTGGTGCGACTAGCGAGGCGACTATTTGAAAAAGTATCAAAATTCCTATCCGTCTTTGTTGGTCTGTTGATGATTGGCGGATTCGTCTCTATCACTGGATTGAGCCCGAGCATGACGCGAGCAGGACTGGTGTCGGCACTGGCATTGTGGGCTTGGTACTACGGGCGTCGATTTCACCCAGTCACCTTGCTCGCAATTGCTGGGGCAGTGACTGCGCTCGCCAACCCAAGTTATCTATGGGGAGATCTGGGTTGGTCGCTGAGTTTCGCAGCGTTCGCTGGTGTCATGATTGTCGCGCCGCTCATCCATGCGTATTTCTATGGGAGCGACAAGCCACACACGGTCGCGCAGATTCTCATCGAGACAGTGTCGGCGCAGCTCATGACGATACCGATTATTCTCATCGCGTTTGGGACGATTAGCAATGTCTCGCCACTCGCCAATCTTTTGATTGTGCCATTTGTGCCGGTCGCTATGCTGCTGATATTTGTGGCGGGTATCGGAGCATACATCTTGCCGCAATGTGCTACTATCATCGCGTGGCCGGCGCAGCAATTGCTCGATGCGATGATTGCGGTTGTCCACTGGTGTGCCAACCTCGACTGGGCCCAGAGTAGTGTGCAATTTCCATGGTGGGGTGCGCTCGGCTGGTATGCGCTGGTTGGGATAGTCTGTGTGTATTTATGGCGTATCACAAAGTACCAGTTTCACCGCTCCTCGATTATCGAGTAGCTACATCTGGTATAATAAGAGTAATTACCTATTATCTAAACGAGAATTTTACCTATGGCAGGGCATAACAAATGGTCAAAAATTAAACGTGACAAGGGCGTCAATGACGCCAAACGCGGTGCGGTGTTTACCAAACTTGGCAATATGATTGCCATCGCAGCGCGCGGCGGCACCGACCCTGCGATGAACTCGGCGCTAGCGCTGGCCATCGAAAAAGCCCGCCAAGCAAACATGCCAAAAGACAACATCCAGCGTAGTATCGACCGTGCCGCTGACAAAAACGCTGCAGTGCTCGAGGAAATCACCTATGAAGGCTATGGCCCGGGCGGTATCGGTATCATCATCGAGACGGCGACCGACAACCGCAACCGCACCTATCCCGAAGTCCGCACTGCTCTGACAAAAAACGGTGGCACTATGGCAGATGCCGGTAGCGTGATGTTTCAGTTCACGCGCAAAGGCGTGATTCGTGTCGCGGCGACAGGCGAAGAAGCACTCCTCACTGTGCTCGACGCTGGTGCATATGACGCCGTCGAAGAGCACGACGGCTTGACTGTCTATACCGAGATGAAAGATCTCGCCAAGGTCCGCACGGCGATCATCGATGCAGGACTCGCAGTCGAAGATGCTGAGCTGCAATACGTCCCAAACAATCTCGTACCAGTTGACGATGCTGAAACTGCACGCAAAATCATGAAAATTCTGGATGCAATTGAAGATGTCGACGACGTGGTAAATGTACATACCAATGCCGACTTCACTGTCGAACTCGATGACTAATTGATGTGAAATTTACCAAAATATAGTGGCTATGTTTGCGTTTGTATGTGCTGCGCGCTATACCTAAAAGCAATTAGTATATAGCGGAGGGTTCGAGCGATGCGAGCAGTGGTTCGTGTGGGGATTTTGGTGGCAATGTGTATTGCAGTGAGCGCGGTAATTCTGTCACCAGTACAGTCCCGTGCGGCGAGTCAAGGAGTGGTGATTCGCAGCGTCATCGCGGCCGATACGATCGATACAAACGACGAGCTGATTGAGCTCGAAAACCAATCCTCGCTGCCTGTCGATGTGACGAACTGGTCACTGGTGTATATAGCATCGACAAATTCAATGAGCACGCTGATGACGATTCGCAGCAGCACACCGGGTGCGCATATCATGCTGTCGGCGGGAGCACGCGAAACGTTTTTTTCGACGAAATATATCGCAAATCATCCAACACCAACTGGGTATACTGGTGCCGAAACATTTAGTGGCAAAATGGGCTATACGACGGCCGGACTCGAGCTACGTGACGATGCTGACAGCCCAGTCGACACGGTACGATGGGGCGCGTGGGCGCAAAGTATCGATGCATCGCCAGCACCCACGATGAGCACCACAACCTTGCTTCAGCGAGTTGGTGTCGATACCGACAATAATCGTAGCGACTTTCGGCTGCTCGCACAGACAGGTCAGCTCTTTGGATTTGGCGCCCTCTACGAAGTTGTCGATCAATGTGTCAATCTCGATGGCATGCAAGCAGAGGTGCCAAACGATTTTACGAAAGACTCGAAGGGCAATTGTATATCAGTCGACATCTGCCCAAATCTCGACGGCGTGCAGCGTGATATGCCAGCTGGCTTAGAGTTATATCGAAACGAATGTATGCCTGTATTTGTGCCGGCAAGACTAGGTATCACCGAGCTGCTCGCCAACCCGAACGGTGTCGATACTGCCAACGAATACGTCGAGCTGTACAACGATAGTGACCATGAAGTGCAGCTGGCCGACTACTACCTGACAATGGCGGGAAAACGAGTGGTGTTTCCTGCGGGTGCTACTATCGCGGCGCATAGCTACAAGATATTTAGTGATAGCGACCTTGGCGTAGTGTTTGCCAATACGACAGGTGTCGCGCTGAGTCTGGTCTCGCGCAACGATATAGTACTGGATACCATGCCGGCATATGCCAACGCGCCTATCGATGCCGCTTGGGCGTGGGTCAATGACAGCTGGCAGTATACGAACCAGCCAACACCTGGGCTAGCAAATCTACCCTCAATCCTAGATGATGGAACACTGCCGACACCAGATACAGGTCTCGTCGCTTGTGCCGATGGGTATTATCGCAATCCACTCACCAATCGCTGTAACAAAATCAAAGCTGACGAAGTGCCAGTTGCCTGCAAGCCAAATCAATATCGGAGCGAGGAGACGGGTCGCTGTCGCAACTATGCGACCATCGCGACGCCTGCGGCGTGCAAAGAAGGCCAATACCGTAGCGAAGAAACCGGTCGCTGCCGCTCGATTGCATTGACCGCCGCTGCAACGCTGAAGCCCTGTGACGATGATCAGTTTCGCAACCCCGAGACCGGGCGGTGCAAAAAAATCGCTAGTACCGAGGATTTGCCAAAACCTTGTGCGGAGGGCTATGAGCGAAATCTTGAAACAAATCGTTGTCGCAAAGTGCAAGTGACGAGTATGCCACTGGCGGCTTTTCCGGTAGAGCCAGTGCAGGCATCTCCGGGTACGATGGGCGTGTGGTTGCTGGCGGGTGGTGTGGTAGCCTGTGGACTGGGCTATGCAGCTTGGGAGTGGCGTCGTGAACTATCGGCAGTTGCTTCGCGCGTGGCTGGCGTAGTTGGCCGCAAGTGACCTATACTAGATGTATATGAGAATTATTGGTATTGATCCAGGCACTGGTATCCTCGGGTTCGGGGTGATCGACATTGTGCGTGGCAAGACTAGGCTCGTGACTGCAGGGGTGATTCGTACGCCTGCTCATACGCCGCTACCTGATCGTCTCGAGGAAATTTATAACGGCTTGAGTGAAATTATCGCCGAAACAAAACCGAGCGTGATGGCAATCGAGAAGTTGTTTTTTGCACGCAATGTCACGACGGCTATGTCGGTGTCTCATGCACGCGGTGTCGCCATGCTGACGGGCAAGCAGGCTGGGCTCACCATCGAAGAATACACGCCGCTGCAAATCAAGCAATCACTCACTGGCTACGGCAAAGCTGATAAGAAGCAAGTCCAGGAAATGGTGCGCATCCAGCTGGGGCTATCTGAAGTGCCAAAGCCTGATGACTGCGCCGACGCACTAGCCGCAGCGATTATGTGTGGGTTTATGCTGCGTACTTCGTAGCAAAGAGGTATAATATATCGTGCATGGCAAACAAGAAGCAGCCAACACGACTCAGTCAATATGCAAATCTCGCAGGCAAGCGTCCAGTAGTGAAGCGTAAGCCAAAGCGCAGTGGTCGGTTCGCGTGGTTTTGGAGTCTCAGCCGCAAACGCAAACTCCTGCTGATTGCGACACCAATTGTGCTATTTCTTATCATTACACCTCTCGTAACGTATCTTAGTTTGCAAAATGACATCCGCGACCCAGAGCGCCTGATGAACCGCAACAACACAGGTATCGTGCTCAACGACACCAATAACAAGCCGTTTTATACCATCGGTCGCGCCGAGCATCGCAATCAAGTGCCGCTGGATCAAATTTCTGACCCGATGAAAAAGGCGTTGATCGCGAGTGAGGACAAAGATTTCTACAAACACGGCGGATTCAGCGGGTTTAGTATCGTGCGCGCTATGGTGACGCGTACTGGTGGTGGCTCGACCATCACGCAGCAGTTGGTCAAAAACACGCTGCTTTCTGATCAGCAGACGTACCTGCGCAAATACCAAGAATTATTTATGGCGATTGCTGTCGAGCAAAATTACAGCAAAGACCAGATTCTCGATATGTACCTCAACTCAGTGTATTTCGGTGAAAATGCTTTTGGCATCGAAGACGCGTCCAAGGCGTATTTCAACAAAGAGCCGAAAGACCTCGACCTGGCGGAGAGCGCGATGCTGGTCGGACTCTTGCCAGCGCCGAGTGCATATTCACCGATTAGCGGCAACAAAACATACGCCAAGGAGCGCCAAACAACCGTGCTCACTCGCATGGTCAACAACGGCTTCATCACCGCTGAGCAAAAAACAGCGGCACTGGCACAGGAACTACAGTACGGCGAGGGTGCGACGATGGCAAACACGAAAGCACCGCATTTTGTCGAAATGGTAATCAATCAACTGAGCAAAAAATACGGCTACGAAACCGTCATGCGCTCGGGCTACCAAGTCAAAACCAGTCTCGACATCGACGCGCAGGACATGCTCGAAGCGAGTGTCGCTGCCGGCATGCCGCATATCAATGCCATGAGTGGGAGCAATGCGAGCGGTGTGGTTATCGATCCAACCAACGGCGAGATTCGCGCTCTAGTCGGGAGCGCCGACTACAACAACGACAAATGGGGCAAGGTGAATATGGTGACGACGGCGCGGCAGCCTGGTTCGAGCTTCAAACCGATTTATTATGCGGGCGCGCTAGCCGATGGCGTCATCACTCCAGCAACAATTCTCCACGACGTCCGTACGGACTTTGGCGGCGGTTACGTGCCATTGAATGCCGACAAGAAATTCCGTGGTGATATCTCGGCGCGACGTGCGATTAGCCAGTCACTCAATATTCCGAGTGTTGAGGTGATGCGCAAATACACCATTGATAAATCTGTGACAACAGCAAATAATCTCGGCATCAACGCCGTCAAAAAAGACAATAATTATGGTCTCGCGCTCGCGCTTGGCTCAGCCGAAGTGCCACTCATGCAGATGACAAATGCCTATGCGGCGTTTGCCAACCAAGGCCAGCAATTTGAGACGTCGATTGTGCAGCAGATCAATGATAAATTTGGCAAAACTATCTTCAAAACATCAGCAATCAGCAAGCAAGCAATCAACAAGGAAGGCGCGTTTCTCATCTCGAGCATGCTGAGTGACAACGCTGCCCGAGCGCCAATATTTGGCGGCAGTCTGACTGTGCCAGGGCGCACGGTAGCGGTCAAGACCGGTACGACAAATGACAGTCGCGATGCTTGGACAATTGGCTACACCCCTCAGTATGCAGTTGGAGTGTGGGTCGGAAATAACGACAACGCCGCAATGGCAAGCGGTGGTTCTGATATGGCAGGGCCGATTTGGCGCAGCACCATGACAAAACTTCTCGCAGGCAAGCCAAATGCTGCGTTTGCTGTGCCGAGCAGCATCGTGCAGCGCGATGTATGTACCAATAACGGCGGACTCGCAGCCAAAAAGGGTCCAAACACCTATACCGAGTACTTTATGTCGGGCGCATTGCCGACGAATAGCTGTGAAGTAGAGCCGACGATGATAGAGGTATGCGATATAGCAGCGGGCAAGGTGATTTCTATCGATGAGACGAAATTTGACGAAAGCACTCAGAGCAAGGATATCACTAACTGTAAGCCACCACAGCTAAAAGTGTGTGAACTATCGACAGGCACTATTGTTTCTATCGACCAGTCTGCGTATGACGACAAGAAATACAGCAAAGACACCACGAATTGCAAGAAGCAATCCTCGAATCAAACAATCGCCGCCTGCAATCTCTCGACCCTCAAGATTGAACAAGTCGACCCTGAGACGTACGATAAAACAAAATACACCACCGACTATCAGCCGGGTAATGGCAAAAACTGTACCCCAACGCAAGTGTGAGACAATGAGAGTATGATAGCGCACGTATTTGGAGTAGTGGCAGAGAAATTTGCAGGAGCATTGATTGTTGATGTCGGCGGGATTGGGTATGAAGTTAGTGTGCCTGCAGGTGAGTATGATGCGGCGGTGCTGGGGCAGGATATCCGACTCTATACGCATCATCACATTCGCGAACAGTCGCAGGAATTGTTTGGATTTTCGTCGCTGGCCGCCAAGAAGTTGTTTGAACTCCTCATCACGGTGCAGGGAGTTGGGCCAAAGGCTGCACTCTCCATCCTCAGCCTCGACAGCGCCGAGAACGTGCGCAACGCAATTGCAAACGCCGACAGTGTCTATCTCGCAAAAGCCAGCGGCGTCGGCAAGAAAACAGCCGAAGGTGTCGTGGTCAAACTCAGCGACAAAGTCGGTATGCCGATCGTCTACAAGCAATCAAGTGCCGTACAAACCGAACTCAACACCAGCGACGAAGCCCTCGAAGCTCTCATCGCCCTTGGCTACAACCTCCAAGACGCCACCAAAGCACTCGAAGGCGTCGATACGAACCTCTCGACTAGCGAGCGTGTGCGTGAGGCGCTGAAAGGATAAGGTATG
Source organism: uncultured Candidatus Saccharibacteria bacterium (assembly GCA_964581485.1). Taxonomy (GTDB): domain Bacteria; phylum Patescibacteriota; class Saccharimonadia; order Saccharimonadales; family Saccharimonadaceae; genus Saccharimonas. The sequence continues at coordinate 25,127 of CAZOOQ010000007.1, read as the reverse complement.
GCAGAAATATTTGTATCAGGACAAATCGGTGATGTCGAAAATGTACGACGAGTACAGGCTGTATTTGTTGAGGCAGGGCAGTGATGAGCGAGAAACGAGTTAGTCCACTCTACTCTGATGTCTCAGGATACACGCCAGGTGGTTGGCGGGCGATGCCAGAGATTGTCCATAGCGATACTGAGATTAAAGGTTTTTTCGGAGACTATCGTTGGCTCAGTAACTTTGGACGAGCAGTGATACATCTTGACGGGGCTGAGTACGACAGTGTGGAAAAGGCATATCAAGCAGCCAAGTGGCCAGTTCATCAGCGAACGTTCTTTGCTGGCCAGACTACAAACGAGGATACCGTGCGATTTAATCGCGATCACGAACCGACACTATATTCTGCGACAGAATGGGACAGCATAAAACTCGAAATCATGCGTTTTTGTCTCGATCAAAAATTTAATTTACACCAAAATCCAGAAAATACTACGAAGCTCATGGCGACGGGTAGCCGATATCTTGAAGAGACAAACTGGTGGAACGATACATTTTGGGGAAAGAATCTACAAGGTGAGGGTGAAAATAATCTCGGCAAGTTATTGATGGAAATTCGAAGTGAGTTGTGAGTGAGGCTACGGCTTCGTGCTGCATTGCGATTCAGGTAGCACTCACCTATAATGCTTAGCATGAACAATACCCCAAACCCAGAAGAATCCTCGCAAGATGCACCAACTGTCGAGAAGCAGGACGTAATTGAGTCTACTACTACAGTAGCCGAAGAACCGGTGGCGGTAGAGCCAACACCTGCTGCGGATAATGCTCCAGTTGCCGCTACTCCTGCTGCGCCGATAGCCGACCCAGGAATTATCAATGATTATGCTAAGTCATTGCGAGCGATAACTCTCAAGACTCTCCTCGGTGCGACGATTGCTGTTGCAGTCACGACGGTCATTATTATTTTGATTGGTGTCTGGAGTGATGCTGCGTGGCGTGCGATATGGACGATGGTCGTCGCGGTGATTCACCTTCTGATTGTTCTCGGTCTCACGTCGTCCACACTTCATGCTCGGGATGACCGATCGCTCCGTTCGAGCAATGCCGTACTAAATACGTCTTTGGTTGTAGCGGTCGTTAGCTTTTTTGCTACGACTGCAAGTATTTGGGGTGCATTACCGGGTGGTGGTTTGTGGCGCTGGTATATGTGCTTCGTTGTGGTTATATTTGCAGCACTCCACATCAAGGCATTTTATGATATGGATGAAGTCCCGAGTGTGCGCACACTTACTCGTTGGTACTACGGTGTCATCGCCTTTACGGCAGTGCTCATCATGGCATGGATGTTGATTGATAGTTTTGGCGACCTGCTCGGTGGATTCTTTGTACGCCTAGTAGCCGCGACTATAGTGGTCAATGTGACGATAGGAATTGTGATTGCGGTGATGCGACGCATGTACTACCAGCAGCACCCCGAAGTTCGTGGGCTGCAATCGAAACGATCGAGCTCATCTACGGTTGCGATTATTATCTTGCTTGTATGCTTGTTCTTTTATGGTGCTCCGCTGCTTCTCGGAATGCTGTTGCGAAATGTTTCGGGCTACTAGTCCGAACCCACCCCTAGACTACTATCTCGTAGATGTGCGATGATAGAGGTATGGCAATTGAACGAATCGTCGATACCAGCGCAAGTGATGATGGCCCAGAAGAGCAAGTCATTGAGATTACGCTGCGACCGCAGAGTTTTGCGGAGTATATCGGACAGGCGCGGCTGAAGAAAAATCTGCAGCTCGCTATCGATGCGGCCAAGAAACGTGGCGAGCCGATTGATCACGTGCTGCTCTATGGTCCTCCGGGACTCGGCAAGACGACCATGGCGACCGTGATTGCCAACGAAATGGGCACAAATATCCGCGTGACAGCTGGCCCAGCGATTGAACGGGCAGGGGATTTGGCGTCGATCCTGACGAACTTGCAGGATGGCGATATCCTGTTCATCGACGAGATTCACCGGTTGAGCCGAGTTGTTGAGGAAGTTCTGTACGCGGCGATGGAAGATTTCAAACTCGATATTGTCATCGGCAAGGGTCCAGCGGCACGCAGTGTGCGGCTTGATTTGCCAAAGTTCACGGTCATCGGCGCGACGACACGTACGGGGAGTCTGGCGGCGCCGCTGCGTGATCGATTTGGGCATCTCTACCGACTCGAATTCTATACACCTGAGGAAATCGGACAGATTATCACCCGAGCCGCGAACATCCTCGAGAGCAAGATTGACCAGCCTGCCGCTGATTTGCTGAGTACCAGGGCACGACTGACACCACGTATTGCCAATCGTCTACTCAAGCGCGTACGAGACTATGCTGATGTCAACGGTGATGGGATTATCGATACGGTCACGACGACAAGCGCCCTGGCGATGCTCGAGATCGATGAGCTAGGGCTTGATCCAGCGGACAGGCATCTGCTGACGAGTATTCTCGAAGCCTACGGCGACAATCCCGTAGGGCTGACGACTATCGCGGCGCTCACTGGCGACGAAGCGACGACGATCGAGGATTTTTATGAGCCATATCTGCTGCAAATCGGGTTTATCGAGCGAACACCTCGAGGCCGGCGTGTGACTCAGCGAGCCAGGCGCCACCTGGAACAGTAGTTAAACATGCTATACTGATAGCAATATGCGTAAAACTCACTTATTTAAGTTAAGAGAGGATAAGATGGAGCAGAACCAGGATTCAGCACTCGCAAATATGCAGTCAGAAGACCAAGACGCAGTAGCGCAAAAGCCGGTTGCGTATGATGCCGAGGGGCGACCACTCTACGCAGCTCCGGTTGTTGTCGCTGAGCAGCCACCACAAGCTTCGCAGCAACCACCTGCTGTACAGCACCAGGTTGTGCATGTTGCGCGCGCAACTGAGCCTGTGCCGGTGGAGATATCAGAAGAGACCAAGAAACGGCACGACGAGTCGAGGCGGCTCTACCCGACACTGAATATCAGTGAGCATGAGTACGTGATTAGCGCGATTCGCCGCCACCCAATAGGGATGATTCTGCCGCTGATTGCGATGTGTTTTGCACTCGTGACGCTATTTGTGATGATGTTTAACTTCCCGGCAATTGCTGACGTCGTCGGTTTGCCAGGGCACAGTTATGGTGTAGTGATGCTGATGGGGATACTGGTGTCGATTTTGGTACTAATCGGCGGCTATCTCGCAACCTGGGTGTATATGAATAACCGGTTTTTTCTGACGAACGAAAGCGTCATTCAGGAGATACAAATCAGTGTGTTTTCGCGGCGCGAGCAAACGGTGAGCCTAGTCAACATCGAAGACGCGAGTTTCCACCAGCGGGGGCCGCTCCAGGCAATGCTTGACTATGGTTCGATACGGCTCAGTACCGAGGGCGAGGAGACGACGTACCGGTTTGACTACGTGGCGCATCCAAAAGAGCAAATTGCGATTTTGAATAATGCCGTGGAGGCATTCAAAAACGGCCGTCCTGTCGAAGGTTAGTTGTTGCGGTTTGTTTTGATGTAGTCGGCTTCACGCTCTAGGCTCGTACGGAGCTCGTAGCCAGTGCAGTGACCATCAGTGGTGCAGCCTTTGCCACTGTAGCGGTAGTTGGCACCCTCATCGCCTAGCTTGAAGCCGATTGGGTCAGTGAATAGTCCTGGGTCCATGGCGCGGAGAGTTTTGCTATCGATGCTTGCTGGGTAGTACTTGTTTTTCTCGTAATAGACTTCCTCGAGGTTGTAGTACATGCTGTTGATGGCCATTTTGCGCTGCGAGTCACGCTGTACGGCATCGACACGGGCTTTTTCGCTAAAGAATAGCCACCCGCCAACACAGAGAATAACGATAATAATGAGCAGTTCGAGCACAGTAAATCCAGCAGATCGTTTCATATGTTATGTATTATAGCAAAACATTGATGGTTATGTTTGTGATTGCGCTGGCCCAGGAGTACGATGGAATCAATGGTATACTAAGGGGAGCAAACGAAAGGGGTTATATGGCGAAAAAAACAGAGAGCAAAGTACTGGCCGAAAAGCCAACCGCTGATGAGGGTAAACTAAAGGCACTAGGGCTCGCGATGGATCAAATCACCAAACAATTTGGTGACGGCTCGATCATGAAGCTAGGCGAAACCAAAAAAGCTGATGTAGAACTACTGCCAAGCGGCAGCCTGAGTCTCGACATCGCACTCGGCGGTGGATTCCCGAAGGGTCGTATCATCGAAATTTATGGCCCAGAGTCATCTGGTAAGACAACGCTGACACTACATGCGATTGCCGAGATGCAAAAGCAAGGCGGCACCGCGGCGTTTATCGATGCCGAGCACGCGCTTGACCCGGCTTATGCCAAGCGACTAGGTGTCGATACCGACAACCTACTCGTCAGCCAGCCAGACAATGGTGAGCAAGCGCTTGAAATCGTCGAGACACTTGTGCGTAGCAATGCCGTCGACCTCATCGTCGTCGACTCAGTCGCAGCCCTCGTGCCACAGGCCGAAATCGACGGCGACATGGGTGATAGCCACATGGGTCTCCAGGCTCGTCTGATGAGCCAGGCGCTGCGCAAGCTGACAGGTATCATCAACAAGTCACACGCAACGGTCATCTTCATCAACCAAATCCGCATGAAGATTGGTGTGATGTTTGGTAATCCAGAGACGACCACTGGTGGTAACGCGCTGAAGTTCTATGCGTCAGTTCGAGCTGACATTCGTCGCACCGGGCAAATCAAAGAAGGCGAAGAGATCATCGGCAATCGCACCAAGGTAAAGATCGTGAAGAACAAGATTGCGCCGCCATTCCGCGTCGCAGAATTTGATATCATGTACAACGAAGGTATCAGCAAGACGGGCGATGTGCTCGACCTTGCCGTGCAGCACAGCATCGTCGGTAAAGCCGGTGCATGGTTTGACTACAACGACGCCAAAATCGGCCAAGGTCGCGAGCAGACCAAGAAGTATCTGAAAGAAAATCCCGACGTACTCGTCGAAATCGAGCAAAAAGTCCGCGAAAAAGTAGCCGCTGAGCTGGAGTAGGGATAGATTGGTGACGCGAACGTGTGTTCTGAGCGCATGAAAATCACGAGTATCTCAGCGCAAGTACGCAACCCGGATCGGGTGAATGTGAGCATCGATGGGAAGTATCGGTTTAGTTTGGATATCTCACAGATCACCGACCTGGGGGTGAAAGTCGGTAGGGAACTGGGGGAGGAGGAGCTGGCGGAGCTCGAGACGGAGAGCCAGTTCGGCAAGCTCTACGGTAGGGCGCTGGAGTATAGTCTGATGCGCCCACGAAGCGTACGGGAAGTAAAAGACTACTTGTATCGAAAAACTCTGACCATTCGCAAAAGTAAAAAAGTAGAGAAGCGAGACAAGGTAGAGTACAAGACAATCGAAATCGCGGGCTACTCCCCTACTCTTGCGGAACGAGTATTGCAAAAATTGCAACAAAAACAGTATGTCGACGACGAGAAATTTGCGCGCTGGTGGGTAGAAAATCGAAATGTCAGCAAGGGCACTTCCCTGCGCAAACTCACGGCAGAGCTACGTGCAAAAGGTGTGAGTAGTGAGATTATCGATGCGGTAATGGGTGAAAGTGAACGGACCGACAATGACGAACTTGCAAAGATAGTCGCCAAAAAACGCGCCAAATACCCCGACAATCAAAAATTGATGCAATACCTCGCACGGCAAGGGTTTGGGTATGATGACATCAAGCAGGTAATCGAAGAGTAAGTAGCGTTATTGAGATTCTGTGTACTGCTGTATGGCTTCGGGTGCAGCCTCGTGTGATTTACGAAACGGATTGACATAACTGCCGACTACTTCATGTAGCTCGGGCTCGGGAACCGTGGCTTCGGACTGGACGACAATCGACTTGTTATTGATCTCGATAATTTGCGAGCGATGGATGAGGAGCTCGGTGTCATTGAGGCTCTTGAAGAGCGGCCGTTTGACGGTCAGCTGCTGGACGATAAATCCACTTGTATCGAGCGTGAAGTCGATAATCTTGCCGAGTGTACGGCGCTTTTGGTCAGTAACGGCCATGCCGACGAGATTGAAGTGAGTATCTGCCAGCTCTTTAAGCTTCAGCGAGTCATCGAGGAGCATGATCTCGTCGATAGAATCTACAATGAATCCGAGGTCGCTGAGTTCGCGCGAGTCGGCGATACGGAGGATATGCTCGCCGCCTTTCTCGAGCAGAGCACCCTCGACGCGGTACGCTAGCAGAGCAAGATTTGCGGGGTCAATCAGCGGGTCTTTGGTGCGTGCAATCTCTTCTCCGGTCTGGAGGCTCATAATTGGCGCATTGGTGAGGTTGGAGCCTAGGAGAATCATATATATAGTGTAACAGTTAATTAAATGGGTTGGTACGTCCTGGGGGTAGCTGTAGAGTTGAGCTGGCAGTATTGAGCCGCTTGATTTTTTGCATTGTCGCGGTATCAAGCGTTGGTGTTGCTGGCGGTGTTGCGCTATCGGTGGCACTGCTCGATGGGTTTATGGTTTCACTGAGCAAAAATGTTGCAGCCGACAGTCCGCCAATTGCGAGCAGTACAAATAATACCAAATGATAGCGATGCAGCAGCGATACAATCTGCTTTGATAGACCTGATGAGTTGAGTTCAATATTCATTAGCGGACAAACACCTCTATATTTAATACATCACTGCTAATACCGTTTGTATCGTTGGAAATACCGATATTTGCGATACGCATCCTGAAAAGCCCTTGTTCGATAGAGTGGATAAAAGTAAGCCATTTGTAGTAGTCAACGGGAGTTGAGAGCGTGACGGTAGCAATGCGTGATTTGATGTTTGCGGGAGCTGGTGTGGCTGGAGTTGCCGCGGCAGCGCTACCTGCAGCAGGAGTACTTGTCGTGGTGGTTGCTTTGACGTCGCTGAAGGTGATGTTTGTGATGCTCAGCCCTGCGTCGTTGGCATACTTGGTGATATCTTCGATAATCTTGTCCTGGTACACATAGTGTTTGCTTTCGGCAACCAGTTGACTGGTGCGCTCTATGGTGGCAGATTCACGGGACAAGGTTTCTTTGGTCCTCTTGAGCTGGTCGAGTGTCTTGCTGCTGCTCTGAGCTTCGGCTGCGGTTCGCTGTGACTCGTGTGCATAGTCAGAGATAATTCCTCTGCCGAACATAAAGACACCCACGCCGATGGCAACCAATGCTACCATACAGCCGATGAGGATGAGCCGTAATCGAGTAGGAGTGAGGCGAGATTTGGCGGTCATAGTTGATTCAGTATATCCTTTGTGTAGGTCACGTTGTACGTAGCAATAAACGGTCGGGTTTTGTCGGTGCCTTGAGTGATTGACTGGAAGTTGACATCGCTAAACAGCTTTGACTGCTGTAGGCTAGCCTTGACGGCAATCGCCTGTTGATACGATGAAGTGTGGGCGACTAGCGTGGTAGATGTGCCAAAAGTGGCTGGGTCGATTGAGACTTTGTCGAGCACCGTACTCTCGGGGAGTGTGGCGGCAAGGCGCAGGATGATACTCGTGTAGGGAACTTGTTGGTTGAGGATGTATTTTGCAGTCGACAGGTCGCTCGCAAAGGCAGCGGCTTGTGTCTTGGTGGCACTATAGCTGGCGGTGGATGCCTGGTTTTCGGTGATGACAGCTTCATTGCGCGATTTCTCATTTGCCAATACGATGTAGGCGCCGCCCATCTCTGCAGCCAGCAGTACAATCAGGAGGCCAAGCAAGAGTACGTAGCGCAGCAATAGTGAGTTTGTCCGCGCGGCAATAAGCTGACGTTGGTCTTCAGGTGCGAGAAGGTTGATCATTTCCAGACCTCATTATTTGTAATACTCGCCAGACCGGCTACAGTGATGTAGCGCGGGCGGAATTGCTTGTTTGGTTCCTGTAAATTGCCAAAATTAAGCTTCTGCCATGGGCTAGCAACACGGGCGGGCATGACGAGCTCATCAGTAAAATACTCACCAATTCCTGGTACATTCGCACCACCACCGACGATGAGTACTTGTTCGATCTTGCGGTTGTCGTTGAGGCGTTCATTGTAATAGCGGATGACTTTCTTGATTTCAGCCGACATGCGACCAAGACTTGGCCTGAGTGCTGCCACTAGCTTGGCCTGTCTGGGGCCAGGGTTGAGACCATTGAGTACCTTAAGTTGATGTGCATTTTCAAGCGTTGTATCGAGTTTTTTGGCGATGTCGAGCGTAAAGGTATTGCCTCCGATACCAAGACCACCCGTGATGCGTATAGCGCCACGATCAAGTACTGCAATATCAGTGCTCGCAGGGCCGATGTCGACAATCAGTGAGCAGAGGTGGCCTTCTTCGGTGGCTTCGATGACGCGTGCGACGGCATCGATACCCGGTACTGCAATAATCGGGATAAGATTGGCAGCGCGGACTGCCGCAACGCAACTGTCGACTAGTGTCGCAGGCACCGCGGATAGCGACACAGTCGTGGTTTTTTTGTCTTTGTTGCGCTCGAGAATTTCATGGTCGATATACAGTGAGCTCGAAGGAATCGGAATATATTGGTCGACTTCGAGCTCGACTGCATTTTTGATGTGTTTTTCTTCTTCTGTGGGGATAGTAAAAGTTCTGATGTAGGTGCGCGTGGTAGGGAGGCCGATTACGACGTGTGTACTGCCTAGCGTGCCGACGATATTTTGCTCAAACAACGTGCGCAGACTGTCGACTAGGTAGGTGTCTTCGGGGTCATCGAGAGAGGCCTGGACTTGCTGGGGATTGAGGTCAAGGGAACCATAGCCCTGCACCAGCCATTTTTTGGGGTCAATAGACATGACCTTCACACCAGTTTGACTGATGTCGAGGCCGATGAGAGGTTTGTCTTTGTGAAATAATTTTGTCATTGGTGCCCACTCGAGAAAATACTCCCCTATAGTATACCATGAGCAGTTTGAAATTTATACGAGAAACGTTAGTGAATTTGCTGCGAGAGTCCAGCAATTGGCCCCATGACGCTCGCCGCAATCAGTCCAACCATAGCGCCCATTCCAAGGATCATCACCGGCTCGATAATTGAGCTGATGCTATCGATAGCGGTATCGACTTCTTCTTCATAAAAGTCAGCTACTTTGACCAGGACAGTGTCGGTTTGACCGGTCTCTTCACCGACGGCGAGCATCTGAGCGACAATCGGCGGAAAGAGCGCGTTTGTTTCGATGACTGCTGAGAGATTCTTGCCGTTTTTGACTTCTTGGGCAGCATTGACAATAGCCTCTTCGTACACAGTATTGCCAACAGCACGTGAGGTCACGGTGAGCGACTCGAGCACCGCCACTCCTGCGCCCATGAGTGCCGAAAACGTACGAGCGAAGCGAGCCACGGCTACTTTTTGGATGATGCCTTTTATAGCGGGCACTTTGAGTACGAGTCGGTGAAATATACGTTTGCCTTTTGGCGTTTTGATGAAGCGTAGCAGGAGCACTACGATACCAATCATGATGGGGATAATGATAAACCACCAGTGAATCAGCATATCACTGATACCAAGCATGATTTGTGTTAGTATCGGTAGTTCCGCATCAGGGCCGCCCAAGTCTTTGACGATTTTGCCAATCTGCGGAATCACAAAAATCATCAATCCAAAGAAAGCGATAATCGTAATCACAACGAGCACCATCGGGTAGGTCATGGCACTTTTGATTTTTTTGCGCATGCTGGCATTTTTTTCTTGTTGCATGGCGAGGCGTTTTAGGATGTCATCGAGGATTCCTGCAGCTTCGCCGGCTCGCACCATGTTGACATAGACATCGTTAAAAGTATTGGGGTATTTGCCGAGCGCATCAGCGAGTGGTGTGCCGCTCTCAACGTCTTTGACAATGCCGGCGGTGATTTTTTTCAAAGCCTTGCTCTGCGTGTGGTCATGTAGCGAAGTGATCGCACGCAGAAGCGGTACACCTGCGCTCACCATAGCGCTGAGCTGGCGAGTAAACATGACGATGTCATCGCTTTTGACGTGATTGGCACCAAAAAAATCAAGCGCACCAAATGAACCTTTGCTGTTCTCTGATTTGCCGCTTTCTTTGAGGCTGATTGGCTTGAGCTGTTGCTTGGTCAGAATCGCCAGCGCAGCTGAGCGATCGGCTGCTTCGATAGTGCCAGTCGTGGATTTGCCGTCTTGTTGCGTTGCGATGTAGAGAAAGCTTGACATGGTCGATTACTCCCTGGTGACCCGTAGGACTTCGTCGAGCGTCGTATTGCCGCGAAGCATTTTGATGAGGCCATCTGCCTGCATCGTCGTCATGCCGTCAGCGATAGCTTGCTCTTGAATTTGGTTGCTGGTGGCGTTGGCAACGATAAGTTTTTGGATCGCGACATTGTTGCCGAGCACCTCATAGATACCAATACGCCCTTTGTAGCCGGTATGGTTACATTCGTCACAGCCTTCGGGATTTGATTTCCAGAGACTGACGACCGTCTGTTCACTGGTGCCGAGCGGTGTGTCGCCTCCGACTTGTTGCGATTGGGCTTGGAGCTCGAGCTGATGGATTTTGGCGAATGTGTCGTTTGGTCCGAGGTTGAATAGCTCGGTGACTTCTGCCGCTTCGACAGGAGTTGGCGTGTATTGTTGTCGACATACCATACAGAGTCGCCGCACGAGACGCTGACCGACTACGGCGCGCACCGTGCTCGAGATGAGAAACGGCTCAATGCCCATGTCGAGCAAACGAGGCAGACAGGTAGCGGCATTGTTGGTGTGGAGGGTGCTAAAGACAAGGTGACCCGTCAGCGCAGCTTGGACGCCGAGATTTGCTGTCTCACCATCACGAATCTCACCAACCATGATGATATTGGGGTCTTGGCGTAGCAGTGCGCGCAACCCAGTCGCAAACGTCATGCCAGCCTTGCTGTTGGTTTGAGTTTGATTGACACCAGGGATTTTGTACTCAACCGGGTCTTCAATAGTGCTGATATTGACATCAGGTTTGTTGAGCATGGTGAGTACCGAGAAGAGTGAGGTTGATTTTCCACTTCCTGTCGGGCCAGTGATGAGGATCATACCGTTTGGCTCAACGATTGCTTCGGTGATGACTTCTAGCGCGTGCCCCCAGTAGCCGAGTTCTTGCAGGGTAACCGCTTGGTTTGATTCATCGAGGATACGCATGACGACTTTTTCGCCGTCAGCAATTGGCAGCGTGCTGACGCGAAGCGCATACTGTTTGCCCGCGATATTGATTTTGAATCGACCGTCTTGCGGGACGCGGCGTTCGTCGATTTTGAGGTTGGCCAGGATTTTGATGCGGCTGACAAGTGCACCGAGAACATTGCGTGGCAGACGGTTGACTTCGTTGAGCACACCATCGACACGGTAGCGAATCTGCACAAAGCCTTCGCGTGGTTCGATGTGAATATCTGAAGCCTGAGAACGGATGGCGTATTCGAGCAGGAGATTGACGGTCTGTGCAATCGGTGAATCCTCGGCAACATCGGCTTCACTGACTTGTTGGGCCGTCCCGTCATCTTCGCGTTGGATATCGATGACCTCATTGAGTTCTTCGTTGACATCACCACGATAATTTTCAAGGCAAAGCAGGATATTTTCATGCGGCGCGATGTAGATTTTGGTGTTGGTGCCAATTTGTTTCTCAATAAAACTCACCGCTTGGACGTCATCGGGGTCATCCATCGCAAGATGTATCTGCCCGTCTTCGTCGATTTTGAATACCACGGCATTGTACTGTCTGGCGATGCGTTCTGGAATCGTATTGAGAGTATCTGTCGCGATATCTCGCGGGTCGATTTCGATAAATGGCAACTCGGCATACTCGGCAAACATGGCGGTAAGGTCGCGCTCGCTAATTGTTTTGTTGTCAATCACCTGTTCTTGAAGTGACCGCGAGTTTCGTGCGGCCTCCTCTTGAAAAAGAGCGAGTTGTTCTGAACTGACAACCGCCTTGCGCTCAAGAATCGTTGCTAGGGTTTCATCGGAAATACGCATACTGCTTATGTATCATTGTAAGGTATGTTGGGTATTTTGTCGAAGGGCTTTGGCGAGTGTCTTTTTGGCGTGGGCTACTCTGTTATACTGAAGATATGAACATGGAGCTTAAAGATCAGGCGGCAACGACGCAAATTGGTCAGGTACTCGGTGCGTTGCTGACAGGCGGAGTGACGATAGAGCTCGTTGGCGATGTTGGGGCCGGCAAAACAACGCTGACGAAAGCAATTGCGGCAGGTATGGGCGTCGAGGATGACGTTCAGAGCCCGACGTTTACGCTGTCGCGGACGTATGAGACTTCTCAGGGGCTGCGCTTGGCGCACTATGATTTTTATCGCTTGCATGATGCAGGGATTTTGGCGAGTGAACTTGCCGAATCAATACATGACGCGCAAACGGTGACAGTTGTTGAGTGGGCAGCCATAGTGGCTGGTGTGCTACCTGATGATAGGCTGACTTTATCACTGCAGGCTACCAGCCCGGAAGTGCGGCAGCTGACCTTGACCGCAGGTGGCCCCACAAGTCAGGCACTCCTCGAAAGGCTTGTATCGTGATATTGCTCTGGAATAGCGCTGCGATGGAGGTGCAGATGGTGCTGGTTGACGGCGATAGACGGACTGAGTATCTCTGGCAGGCTGATCGTGCGCTAGCGCGAGATATGCTAGCCTATCTACGCGATCGGCTAGCGGAGCACGGAGCGACCCTGCCTGATATCAAAGGCATCGGTGTGTTTCGTGGACCGGGGAGCTTCACCGGTCTTCGTATCGGCATTACAGTAGTGAATACACTCGCGGCTTCGCTTGAGGTACCGATTGTCGGCGTGACTGGCGCGGAATGGCAAGAGCAGGCGCTAGTGCGGTTACGCAGTGGTGACAACGACGTGCTCGTACTTCCAGTATATGGCTCACCGGCGCACGTCACGACACCACGAAAATAGAGTGTTATTTATTGTCGGCTCGCGCTACAATAAGAGTAGTCGCTAGCTTGCTAGCTGACAACTGATACCCACCTAATGATTGATAATTTCTGCATGCATTCACGCGTCTAACTAACGCTTCACGATGCTACGACCACGCGCGAATCCGCCAGAAGAAAGGACAGAAAAATGATAGAAATACTTGCCGCAGTTGCCGGATTGTTGCTCGGTATAGGAGGCAAATTTGCCTACGACAAGCAACGCACCGCGAGTAGCAAACACAGCGCCGAAAAAACAGTCGCTCGCGCTGAAACGAAAGCCAGCGAAATCATCCTCAAGGCAAAGGACGATGCACTCAAGCTCGAGCAAGAGCGCCGTCGTGAAATGCAAAAAGTCGAAAATCGCCTCGCAGACCGAGAGCAGAGTCTCGACAAAAAACTTGACGAGCTCGATAAACGTGCCGAGAAGTTGCGCAAAGCCGAAGACGAAGTCGAAGCGCTCAAAGGCGAGATTCGTGACATTCGTACGCGCCAGCAAGAAAAACTCGAAAAAATCGCAGGCCTCAAGAAGCAAGATGCTGCCGACAAGCTCATGCAGATGACAGAGCGTGATGTCAAAAATGACCTCGTGGGACTCGTGACCAAGCTGCAAAAAGATGCCACTGATGACGCCGAAGAGCGTGCGCAACTCGTTATCCTCAGCGCCATGGAGCGCATGGCCAGCGAAGTGACGGCTGAGCGTACAGTCACAGCAGTCAAGTTGACTGACGACGAGATGAAGGGTCGCATCATCGGCAAGGAAGGCCGCAATATCCAGGCGATGCAGCGCGCGACGGGCGTTGATTTCCTCGTCGACGACACGCCAGGCATGGTGGTGCTCTCGAGCTTTGACCCGATTCGCCGCCAGGTCGCTCGTATGGGTCTCGAGATGTTGATGAAAGACGGCCGTATCCATCCTGGACGTATCGAAGAAGTCTTTGCCAAGGCTGAGAAGCAAATCGAAAAGGAAGTGCTGCGCGCCGGTGAAGATGCTGCTCGGGAAGTTGGCGTGACGGGGATTCCAAAAGAACTCTTGCAGCTCCTTGGTGAACTCAAATACCGCACGAGCTATGGTCAGAACGTACTGCTCCACAGTACCGAAATGGCGCACATGGCAGGACTTATCGCTGACGAGATCGGCGCAAATGTGCGCGTCACCAAGACCGCGACACTGCTTCATGATATCGGCAAAGCTGTCACTCACAAAGTCGAAGGTAAGCACCACCATATCGGTGCTGAGCTAGCGCGAAAAGCCGGCATGAGCGACGATATTGTCCACGCTATCGAAGCGCACCACGACGACATCGAGGCGACGACACCAGAGGCGCTCGTCGTGCGCGTCTGCGACGCAATCAGCGCTGCCCGACCTGGTGCGCGCAACATCTCAGCTGAGAACTTTGCGGAGCGTATGCGTGACCTCGAAAACATCGCAACTGGATTTAAGGGCATCGACAAGGCGTATGCGATTAGCGCGGGCCGCGAAGTGCGCGTCATGGTGCGACCAGAGTCAATCGATGACCTCAGCGCCATCAAGCTAGCCCGTGATATCGCGACCAAAATTGAGAGTACCATGCAGTACCCGGGGACCATCAAAGTCAACGTGATTCGTGAAACGCGGGCGATTGAATTCGCCAAATAACCATGCGACCATTTACCAAAGAGCAAGATGACGCATTTTTGGCAAGCCTCGACAAGCGCTTTGCGAGTGCTGGAATCTTGCTCGAGTTGCCTGATGGCAAGTTGTTGACAGTCAAGAGTGGCTACAAGAAGCGCTGGTCGATACCTGGGGGCGTGATTGATGCCAAAGAATCACCACTACAGGCAGCTTGTCGTGAGGTCCGCGAAGAAGTCGGTCTCACGATCGATCCAGCAGATACGACATTTGCATTTGTCATGCATCGCCACTCAGAGCGGCTAGGCAATAGTTACGCATTTATATTTCGGGCTGATTTGTCTACGATGCAGCTGTCCCACGTTATTCTCGAAGCTGCCGAGATTGACGAGATGGCAACGGTATCAAAGCAAGATGTGCTCGCAGATGTAGACAAATACAATCACAGTGTTGTGGCGTGGGCGACTGGCGAGCAGGGATATATCGAACGCGCTTTTGACTAAGCAGATAACTAGTGGTGTTGGTCGAGTGCGACCTTGCCGAGTGGTTTTGCCAGGATGACAACACGCCCAGCTTCTGCGCCACCAAGCTCGCAACTATAGAGGGTCAGCTTGGATTCTTCTGACGGCGCTTCTATCTCGATTTGTGTTGGTTTGACGTCAAACATCTTGGTGATTTCGTAGGCATAACGATCACCGTCGTAGTCGGCAACTATCTTATCGCCTATCACAAGTTTGTCGATGTTGTAGAACGGTGATTTTTCGATTGTGCCCTGTGGAGTTGGCTGAATACTGAAGCGATGAGCTGCGATGATGAAGTTGCCACCTTTTTCTGGGTTGCCACGATCTGGAAATCGCCACTGTGCACCCTTATCAAGTGCTGCCACACCTTCGCCATAGGGAATATCAACACCAATTTTTGGGATGACGATACGATTGACCGCAGGTTTTGGGGCAGGCAGTGCCTTGACATCGATTGGCTTCATAGCGATGAGGGGTGCGATAGTTGGAGCAGCCACAAGTGAGAGCAGATACAGTCCACCCGCCATCATCACAACCGCAATCACGCCGATACCCATCGACCACGACCATCGTTTTTTGGTAGTCTTTATTTTTAGCATACTACGTCCCTATTCGCTACTAATTCAAAACCTACTATAGCAGCATAAGCATCACGGAGCAAACTATTTTGAGAACAGATAGTACTCGGCTGAGGCGGCGTCTCCCTGGGTGGCACGAAGTGACCATTCACCTGAGCCGAGAATAGCACCTGACCATTGCCAGCCAGCGACGCCACTGGCACTTGTTTTGGCAAAAGGCAAGTACCGATCGAAGCCATTCGACGTATTGACCATACGGACAGTACAGTAATTGTTTGGTGCGGCTTTGCAGCCGGTGCTCATGGCGCTCGTACTGCTGTAGCCGTGTTCAGAACGATGATCGCCGGTCTGCATAAGTGTCGGCGTTGTGGTCGCGGTACGCGTCAGGCTATCAGCGACGAGACTGGCAGTACCGGCGTTGATGAGCCCATGGCCATGCTCGGCGGTATAGGTCTGGCCGCTCATTGCGGCTACTTTGCTCGCGCTGCCATCGATGAGTGCGGTCACATCGTCGACAGAAGTTGCAGGACGAATCGACTTGATAAGCGCCACAATACCACTGACCACAGGTGAGGCAAACGAAGTCCCATAGAGGGAGCCCGAGTATGCCGAGGTGTAGTTGTAGGGAGTGGTGCGAGTATCGATAAGCGGTGAGATGATGCTGCCAGAGCCAGGTGCGACAACGTCGAGCCCTGGGCCATAGCTGCTAAAGCTGGCGCGTGCATCGCTGCCATCGGTCGCACCAACCGCAATGACATGGTTGCTAAGGGCTGGATACATCATCTGTGGTGCGGGCATGCCTTCGCAGCCGGCGTCGCCAGTCGTCCCGCAGTTACCGGCGGCTGCTACCACTACCACTCCCTTGCTGTAGGCGTAGTCGATTGCTGGCTGGAGCGCGGGGTCTTGCTGTGGTCCGCCGAGACTCATATTGATGACCGTCGCACCATTGTCTGCTGCGTAGTAGATTGCGGCGATGATTGAGCTTGTGACACCGCCACCATTGTCGTCGAGTGTCTGGAGCGGCATGACTTTGGCGTTCCAGTTGTAGCTGGCGACCCCTTTGGCGTTGTTGGTGGCTGCACCGATGAGACCTGCGACCGCAGTTCCATGAGAAATTGCTGCGACACCATTGGTATTTGTCATGCCAGCCTGGGGGGTGTTGTTTTTGCTGACAAAATTCCACCCACGGAAGTCGTCGACGTAGCCATTGTTGTCGTCATCACAACTATTACTGGTTTTGTCTTGAGATGTGCCAGTCCAGCAGCGCTCACCTACACTTGTCATACCTTGCTCGCCTGTATTTGTCGCCCATTGTGTCGTGAGGTCTTCATGTTGGAGCGCAAAACCAGTGTCAATCACTGCCACAGTCACGGCAGTGCCAGTTGAGATGTTCCAAGCTGCAACTGCGCCAGTACGTTGCATGGCCCATGAGCTGGCATAATAAGGATCATTGGGCGCAGCAGCCAGTGCTGTGTAAGGATATTCTTTGGTCACAGAGGCGATAATCTCATCTTGTTTTGGCGCGCTGCTTTGCTGAGGGGGCGTTGCGACGTGAGGTTGACTGTGGTGCGTCTGAGGAGCGGCCGGAGCCGGGGGTGTAGTAGACGATGGGGTGGAGGTAGGTGGTGTCTGTGACTCGGGTTGTCCGCCAATTGCGGTACGATGATCAGGTTGTCGTGTCGGGACTAGAGGCTCTATAGCCAGAGTGGATTGTTGCTGTAGATAGGCATAGACGACCAGCCCGCTCATCAAGACAAGCGAAAGCGCAGTGAGGACAATAAATTCAGGATGGAGATGGAGGCGACGTTTCATATGGGTTTTTGTTTGCAAAGTATTGCTGCAGCTAGTGTAGTACGCAGGACTTGGTTTGTAAAGCGAATTACCATAGTCGTGCTTCGGGAAGGCGGAGAGCTTTGCCGAGCAGGTACTGGAGGAGGAAGCAAAACCCCGACCATACAGCACAGAAGCCACCGATGACCAGTATCACGCCGTTGCTCAGGCCAGTTTCAGAAGACGCAAAAAGCAGTGCGATGAGCGGGACGAGAATTAGTACTAATTTTACCCACCATGTGATGCGTTCGATAAGCGCAGTTCGCTGTTTTTTGGTTAGTTTTTTTGGTGCGATTGTGGGCGCGATAACTGTGGCGGTTTTATGGGTGAGTTTGCTGCCTTTTTTGCCGACAGTTACGGGTAGGCGGATGAGTGCATAGATTGTCGCGGCCAGCACAAGCAATGTAAAGACAATAGCGATACCAGTAATAAATGGTGTGAAGCCACCGTATTCGATGACTGGCGGTGGGGTGGCGGTGGCTGGTTTCGGCAGAAAGAATGACAGCTTGTCCTGTGTGAAAAGTGGGTAGCCGACGATGACGCATGTCCAGAGCCACTGCATGATGAGCGACACATACCCAAGTGTGCCGAAAGTGTTGGCAAGAGCGAGGTGGGCTGCGCGAGGCTGGTTTGGGCGGGTGGGCATGAGTTTATGATAGCATGAGCTGGAATAAGCTTAAGACGGCAGACTGTTGCGACGGGCGCGCTCAAATGCACCTCGCTGCTTGCCGGCTGATGAATGCGATGTTCGTATATGAATAATCGGACTTCCGTTCGCAAGATCTTCTCCAGCGTGAGGAATGGTGCGTGAGAGCTGCGAGTGACTGGAAGCTTCTGGTGCTGTGGCTATATGGCCATCATCCTTGATGCTAGCGTTACTGGTTCTTCGACTCAACAGTGCCGCTAGCACTGATCGCATAGCAATCCTCGCCGCTGACTCGCTTGTGCTCTTAGCGCTCTCAGCAGCAGGATCCTGGTTATCTCCAGTGACCCCTTTCAGAGAATCATCTACATCACCCAGACGGAACCTGAGCTCAGCTAAGAGTTCCTGAAGCTCTTCGCTAGACAATTCTTGATCGTAATCGTCAGGGTAGTGTGCCGGATCTACAACACCAGGAACATACCATCCAGGTTCGATGTTGTCATCTGGACGAATCTCCGGGAACCCATTTTTGAAATTCCAATACATTGGCTCATCAGGGATGACACGTTTATTGCTATTTGTCACACTATGCTCATCCGCTTTCAAACTGTGTGCTTGTGTACTTATGATAACATCTCCATAATTTTGCTGGGAGGTTATGCCCATTCTTCTTCAAAAATGTGTGCTGTATGGGCGCACGCAGACACCTCATACTAGTCTAGTGCCCACATCTGCCCACACGGGCATCTCCCGTGGGAAACGAAAAGAACCCCGGTCCATGAGGACCAAGGTTCTAACGTTACTTTTTTGGTCGGCTCGTAGCGACACTCAACGAACCTATGACCAAAATGAGCTATACAAGATTTTACGCAAATATGGCGATTTTAAGAATAAGCTAGAGAGGCTACAGCGTATGCTTGATAATGTCGTAAAGCCAGAGGGCTTAGAGCTTATCAAGTTTACAGTTTAAGTAGTATAATACGGGTATTATGAGTGATAACGAAACGACAAACGAAGCACCGCAACCAGTAGAGGTTAGCCAACCTGTATTAGTGCAACCGCAAGTATCCGCAACTGATACGGCTAATTGGGATACTAAGATATCTACAGACCCAAGTGGCGAACGCTATATACGCACACTGCCCGAAGAAGAGTAAGTTTACTTATGAGGCGAACGCAAGACCAACTTAAAGAGGCGTTGTTGCAACAATTGCAATTTTTGGGTACGTCTTGCCAAGCGTTTGACAATGGCAATGAGAGTGAGGCTTTGCGGATTGCTGGTGTATTGCGAACCTTATTGCACGACACCTCAAGTTCAGTTTCACTGCTGAAACAACTAGGCATAAAAGATAAAATAAAGTTTGTTGACTCTGCCGAACCTATTGACCCTGTACCAACTAACAGAAAGCATAATGGTGAGGTTATCTTTTCAATCTCGGGTATGCCTGGACTTATTAGCATTGGATTTTATAGAGAGGGTGCTAAGTTTGTAGCACCGCAAGACTTAAGCCCAAACGCAAGAGGTGCAGTAGATTTTAATGACTGGTGGGCAGTTGGTTGCATACCAGGCGAAAACAAAGCTCGACACTCTAGAGGGTGGCTTGTAAAACAGATGGCTAATAAAGAGGGTGGCTCGCACGTTGACCCAGAAATAACAAAAGGTTATGCCGAACTGAAAAACACCGCTATGAGTATGACAGTATCCTCAAATGGAGTAGATGGTTTTGTAAATAGCCCAGCTGACGTATCGGTAAGGCAGATAGCGTGGGAGTTAGTTGCGTCGCTCCGTCAAGCTGGTGTAGTAGGGTAGTACCCCCCCTAGCCCCTAAGGTAGCTATTTTCAAAAAAGACGTAAACGCACTACCTACCTACATTTTTGTGGACGTCATTTTTTCAATTCTATAACTATGCCCAACTACAACAACGGCGCTTGTTAGCATAACAGGGGTGGGTATTTTGTTATACCTACAACAAAACAGCGTTGTTATATGTTTACCCAACAATCTTTACACCTTAGCCAACAAAAACACCCCAAAAGTAGGGGTGGTTTCTGCTAGAGCAAGTTATGGTTATTGTTATTTAACGCCCTTGTTCATTGCGTATATTGGTATTTGCAAAGCCACGTTTTGCCATAGCCTCATCAAAGGTTTTGTCCATATAGAACAAGTCGCCAAGCCAACCCATAAGAAAATAGTTTGCGGTGATACTACGCCCGATTGCACCTTTAGCGTTGCCTAAGTACCAACGGTTGATGGGTAGTATAAAACTACAGGCGGTTAGTATTTTGTAAGTCTTGCGGTCTTTCATAATATTAAAGGTCGTTAGTTGTGCCTGCTGGACACGTTTGGTTGCTATTAGGTACATTTGTGAGTGTAAGGGTGATGTTATCGCCATCTTGCGTTACATCGCTTACTAGGTAGGCGTCAAAGCCTAGCCTATCGCTACAGCTGTTTACGTTAGCACTGGTAAATTGTTCTGTAAACTCTTGATTGGTAGCAGGTACAGCCTCATTTACATATTTAGCCGTTACGGTGTAGCCCTTTGCTTTTAAGTCGCTAAACACTACTAGACCCTCTTTGTCGGCATAGTCTGCTTTGTTTAGTGTTGGCAGTGTGCCTACATTTTGAGTAGTGTTGCTGGTGTCATTGTTGTTTGTGGCGTCGTTAGTGGTTGAGGTGTCTTGCGCTGCAAGACCTATCGCACCCAAGATAATTACCACGATGACCCAAAACCACCACTTCTTAAATAATTGCTTGCTTAGTATTTTATTTTCATTTGCCATTTTTAGCACTCCTCTTGCTTAGTTAGTTTGCCCCCAAGAGTGTGCCAAATAAAAAAGGACACCGTGAGGTGTTCTAAGCCTTTATCACAACAAGCTTCCGCCTATTGTTTACACGGTGTCCATTTTCAAAGCGGACGCCGTGAGGGTAAAAAAGCCCTACGGGGTTATCTCGTTGTGTATTAAAAGCTTAGAACAGTTATCAGTATAGCAAAAAAGCCGTGTTGTTACATCTACCATAGAACCGTTGAACCTATTTGCAAGGTATAATAGTAGGCAGTATGGCTAAGAGTGAGAGCAAATCTAAAACTTACACAAGAAAAGAGCTTGTGCCTCTTAGTGGTGAACAACAAAAACAAGCAGAGCAAATTGTAGCAGAGAGCTTAAAAGATAACCCCGAACTATTTGATTTACCAGAGAGCAGATATACAGTTGATAGCCTTGTAGATTTCTTTGTGCAGTCGCTAGAGGGTAGTAGAAAGATATTGCCTCAAGAAAAGAGGCGTTACGTTATTTACTTGCGTAAGTCTACAGACGATGAAAGAAAACAAGTGAGGTCTATTGAAGACCAAAGGAAAGAGTGTTTAGACCTTGCCAAAAGGGTAGGTATAAAAGTTAGACCCGAAGATATTTTTGAAGAGAGATGGTCGGCTAAAACCTCTGGCAAGCGTGAGATTTTTAACGCTATGATGAACGGCTTTGAGATTGGCAAGTATCACGGCTTGATATCGTGGTCGCCAGACCGTCTATCACGCAATATGCTAGAGGGTGGGCAGATTATTGAACACGTAGACCACGAAAAGATACAAGACTTATTATTTTGTACATACGCCTTTGATAACACGCCAAACGGCAAGATGATGTTAGGTATTTTATTTGCTACGTCAAAGCAATATAGCGATAAGCTGGCAGTAGATGTAGCAAGGGGTATCACGGGTGCTATTCACGAGGGTAAGTATGTAGGGCTAATTAAAAAAGGTTACTATGCAGATATGGACACGGGCAGGTTTATGCCCGATGGTGTGCATTGGCAGTTGTTACGGCAAGCCGTCATTATGAGGCTCAAAGACGGCAAGACAAATCAAGAGGTTGCAGACTTTCTGAACGCCTCAAACTTTAGTGTCCGCAAGAGCCAAGAAGACCCGTATAAAAAAGCAAAGATGGACAAAAAGACGATTGCAACAATGTTTGCCGACCCATTTTACACGGGTGCTTATAAGTATGGTGAAAATATAGCCAACCTAAATGACACGTACAACTTTTTACCGCTTATGACGCCAGACGAGTTTATAGCCCTTAGTCGCAATATGTCAGATAGCTTTAACCAAAAGTTTGTTGGTCGCAATAACGTATCAAAACGGCTAGAGTTTGGCTTGCTACGTGAGAAAGTTATTTGTGATTTTTGCGATAGAATAATGACCTTTCAGCGTACCAAAATACAGCGTGGTAAAAATGCTGGTAGTTGGTTGCTTAGTTTTTATTGTCGCAACAAAGAGTGTGTCCGCCATAATGACGATGAAGCAGTTAGGATTTACGGGCATAAACTTTCTAGGGGTATTCGTGTTAAGTATCTTACGGCTCATATTGAGTGGACGCTACGCCATATGACCGCCAACGTGCTAGAGGCTCATAAGCAGTATATTAGCCGTATAGAAAAGCAAGTTGCGATAGACAAAGAGATAGCCAAAAGAAAATTAACAGAGGCTAAGGTAGAGCTAAAGCGTCAAAAAGATATGTACTCAAAGTACCAGACCTTTCAAGTTGAAGACCCTGAAACATATAAAAAGCACCACGCTGGCAAGCTAGAGTTTCACCAAACCCAGATTAACGCCGTCAATTCTAGTATCACTAGCTTACAAAAAGAGCTAGATGATTTACGCCAAGCATTGCCGACCCGTGAAGAGTTTGTTGAACTCATACACTCGTATCTTAAAACCATACTTGAAACATCAGATTTGATTGAAGAAGACGCAGTGTATCGTGGGCTTGTGTTGAACCTACGTGCTGGCGATAACTCTGTATCTGTTATAAAGCTAAATCCACCATACGATATGATGGTGGATTTAAGCAAAAATGCATTGTGGTCGGGGTGAAAGGACTCAAACCTTCGACCTCACGGTCCCAAACCGCGCGCGCTATCAACTGCGCCACACCCCGATGTATCTATGAAAAGTACATGGGGTATTATAGCGAAATTCTGAAACAAAAGCTAGTAGTCGACAGAGGAGGTTTGTTTTCGTATGGCACTACGGTATGATGATGATATGAATTACCTCAAGAAAACACAGCAATTCATGGCCCGTTTGCCGCTATTTGACAAGGTACTATTTACCGGGGCAGCACTGGTGTATGCCGCGGTGACGCTCGGCAATATGACACGGTGGTCGATTTGGTTTGACGAAGGATTTACCGCGTACCTCATGCGCTACAATCTCGCCGATATTGCCCGCTATACGGCCAGCGATGTGCACCCGCCACTGTACTACTGGCTTCTGAAGCCTTGGACACTGGTGTTTGGTACTTCTGATCTTGCCCTCCGGTTGCCAAGTATGCTGCTGATTCTTGCTGCAAGTATCGTACTAGTCTTATTTGTTCGACAGAAGTTTGGTGTGATTGCTTCTCGATGGACGGCAGTGCTATTGTCGATATCGCCACTCCTGGTGCGTTTCGGTGACGAGGCTCGCATGTACGGACTGGCGCTGCTTATCGCGACCACCGCGACTGTCGTGCTCGTCTCAGCAGTTGAGCGTCCGAGTCGCAAAAAGTGGGTACTCTACGGCATACTCGTCTCGCTCGGCATGTGGACGCACTACTTTACGGCGCTGGTCTGGCTGGCACATTGGGCGTGGCGTTGGCTGGTGCGGCATGAGTACAAGAGCACGAAGCGGTTTTGGTCAAAAGATTGGATTATCGCTCACGTGGTGGCGGTCGGTCTATTTCTGCCGTGGCTCCCACTTATGGCAAAACAGCTCACGACAATTCAGGGCACTGGATTTTGGATCAAGCCAGTCTCTGCGGCCACGCCGCTCAATACGCTGTCAAATACTTTTATGTTTTTGGAGCAATCGACGATGCGTGGTTGGCTGGCACTTGTATTGTTTATTGCTATCGGTAGTATTGCCACAGTCGCTTGGCTGGCAATCCCCATCATTATGAAAAAACACCGCCCAATGTTTTTGCTTTTCACCGCTATGACGTTTGTTCCTCCTGCTATCCTCATTCTCGTCTCGATGCCACCACTCAAATCTTCTTATATTGACCGCTACATGCTACCTGCGCTCATGTGGAGTGTGGCATGGGTAGCGATACTTGTCGCAGCCTACATGGATCGATGGGGTAGGCGGAGAGTAGCGCTGCTTGCGCCAGTCGCTATCGTTGCGACGTTGATTGTCGGTGTCGCCAATGTGTACCAGTTTGGCAATTTCAACCGCAATGCCAACCCAATCGAAGCCCAGTCAGTCAAACAGGTCGTCGCGATGATTCATGAGAAAGATGCACAGACTACGCCGATTGTGGCTGATTCACCTTGGCGGTTTTATGAAGCAGTACAGTATAACTCGTCGGCTCATCCGGTCTACTTTGTCGCCGAAGACGATGCGATATTTGGGTCATACGACATGCTGCGCTTTAGTGATGCACACAAAATAAAAGACATCGCTGCGTTTGCGCGTGAACACAAAACGATTTGGTACATCGCAAACTGGTACAACGATGAACCGCGACAGCCGGCAGGAAAGTGGCGGGTGGTCGATACGCTTATCGGACCTTCGCCTGTCCCAGGTGCCTCTGTCGCGAGGGCCTACAAGCTGCAGGCAGAATAGGCAATCTAGCGCGGGACAACCCGCGCCACAAGTGGCATGCGGATGAAATAATACACTAGCAACACTCCGGCCGCACCAATGAGTGTATTTGTGAGAGGGTTAATCGGTACCACGATAGCGGCAAGCAGTGTGTTGATGATACAAATGACCAGTCCATGGCAGATATAGGCGGTCAATGAATGAGTGCCAAAGTGATAGAGCAGCTTGGCGAGGTAGCGCGGAAATTTCGGAGCAATCACATCAAAAACAAAGCCGAGAGCAACAAACCATACAAAGGCGAGTGCCACGCGAAGCGGTCCGAAGAAATCAATTGAAAACCATTCATTGAGGGCCTTTGCAGTAGCAGTGTTGCTGATGTGTGGCCAAAATGTACAAGCGACCGACGATACCAACAGCACAGCACTCGTGACAAGTATGGTATTGCGGTAGAGAGATCGACGCGA
>CAZOOQ010000006.1:0-34351 GCA_964581485.1 uncultured Candidatus Saccharibacteria bacterium | reverse complement strand
CCCGAATGCATGGACCAAAACCATGTGCCTTACCACTTGGCGACACCCCAATAGTTATATTGTTGCAGAATCGTGAGATGCTGCCAACTGGCAAGGTTTTGGTCGTGGACTATTTTCTACTTACTCGCGCAGTAGCGCTCAAACAGCCATGTCCCTTACCACTTGGCGGCACCCCAGTATACGGATGAAATAGTGCTTACAAATTATACCATATACCTGTGAGCTATTGCCATTCTTGAGTACCTAGACTATGCTAAATCCAAGAACTATAAGGAGGAACTATGGCTCGAAAAGTTGTACAAGCAAAGCATATCCAGAGGACTGGCAATGTGCTGAGGACATTTTTGATTTGGGCAGGTATCGTGCTGCTACTGGTGGCGGGTGCTATCGAGTATCTCTACCCTGGCAATGAAAAAATCGTGATCTACATCTTGATTGCTGTCGGTTTGTGTTACGGCGCATCCCTACTCGACTTTGATGTCGATGATGACGACTAGGTAGTCGCCAGGCAGAGATTGCCCTGCGCGGGGGATAGCGGCAGGGCAATTTTTATTGGCGTGATTGTAGGGCGTTGATTGTACGAGCCAGGGCGCCGCTGTCTCGACGCTCTTCAAATTTAGTGGTAGCACTGGTCAGTGCAGTCAGATAAGTGGCGAGTTCTTCGCGGGCCACCTCGCCATCCTCGCGAAATTCTCGCTCAAAAATACGCCAGTGTTTGAGTACAGGCATGATAATCTCATCGAGGTGGCGGCGCAAATCATATATGCCTGCTTCGGCAATCATCAATGCCTTCACCTGGAAGCCGTCGATGTTGCTGCCAGGCATTTCAAAACTCTTCACCTCGTCGCAAATTGCTCGCATGGTTTGGTTTGGCGCAAGTTCGAGTGCCTCGCTGACGAGATTGCGATAAAACATCATATGCAAGTTTTCATCTTTGGCAATGCGCGCCAGCATTGCATCGGCCAGCTCGTTGTTGCTTGCAAAACCTGTCTGTCGGTGGGATACTCGAGTCGCAAGCTCTTGAAATGTCACATAGACGAGTGTATTGAGTGGTGATTTTTCGACTCCATAACCTTGTTTCATCTGCATCATGCGCGCTTCTTCGTTTTGTCTCGGGTCGATTGCGCGTGTCAAGTCGAGAAAAGCGCGCATCGCGTAGGCGTGATTGTCTTCCTCGGCTGTCCAGGTGTGCGACCAGGTGCCCCAGGCACCATCGGTACCGAAGTTATTGGCGATGACCCGGTGGTATGACGGCAGATTGTCTTCGGTGAGGAGATTGACGAGCATCGATGCGTGAGCTGCTGGAGACAACATAGTCGTGGCGTCAGGATCAGTCTGGCGATAGAGAATCCTCCCATCGTCGTCGATCGGGAAGAAATCAGCCGGCACCCAAGGCTGGCGCATCCGTTCATGGCGATCGAGTTCAGTGGCGACACGCGGTTCGAGTAGGCGTAAGAGATTGAGTTGATTTGGCTCTCCGGGATAATTAATTCTCCCGCTTTTGTACACTACTTCCCGACCAATCGACAAGACTCGCTGTGGGTGTAGAAGCTCTTGTGTCGGCACTGTTTCTACAGAGCGGACGAAATTACCCTGAGATTCCCCACCTATATCCTTCATGATACTGCCCACTATAGCAGGTCGGTATGATTATGCTAGTGGTTTTGGTGATATTGACGTGCGTCTCTGGCACGACTACTATAAAAGGATATGCACAAGCTATTTCGCTGGGGCTTCACTGGCTACAAAAAGAAATACGTCAAATCAGATCTCATGGCAGCACTGGTGGTGACGGCAATCGCGATTCCGCAGTCGCTCGGCTTTGCGGTGATTGCTGGCTTGCCTCCGGTGATGGGGCTCTACAGTGCACTGTTTGCGCCGATAGTATTTGGTGTATTGGCCCATAGTAAACGCTTGGTCATAGGGGCTGATTCGGCGACAGCGGCACTCGTGGCGGCCGGTGCGCTGTCGATTGCCCAGGCTGGCACGCCTGAGTATGCAAATGCCGTCGGTCTGCTCGGGCTATTGACTGCAGCAGTGCTACTACTTATGGGGCTATTTCGGCTAGGATTTTTGGCTGACCTCATCTCGCGGCCAGTTCTCATCGGATTCTTGGGTGGTGTCGGCGTGCAATTGATGATTACTAATCTTCCAGAAATGCTGGGTATCTCGGCATCGGGAAGTATATTGCAGCGGCTGACGACGCTCGTGCAGCAGTTGTCTGCTATGAACGGTATGGATATGACGATTGCGGTACTGGTGGTCGGACTCGTACTGATCACCCGCAAGACTCGGCTGCCTGGTGAGCTACTCGGGCTCATGGCGGCGATTGCGTTTGCGCTACTGTTTCATACCAGTGAATTCGGCGTACGCGTCGTGGGCGCATTGCCGCAAGGTTTGCCGACGCTTGTCCACCCGCACCTAGTTCTTGGTGATATCGTGACGCTCTTTCCTGCTGCGCTCGCAATGGCGATGGTGATCCTGGCGCAGAGCTCGGCGGTGATTCGGCACCACGCTGGCGAGCACGACGAGAAAGTCAGGATAAATCAAGACCTACTCGCGCTCGGGTTTGCAAACGCGACCTCTGCACTGACGCATGGGTTTGCGGTCAATGGCAGTCCACCACGTAGTATGGCGGCAGACATCGCAGGTGGTCGATCGCAGTTGGTGAACATCATGATGAGTGTGCTGATTGGTATCGTGTTGTTGTTTGGGGGCGAACTATTCACATTTATGCCATCGGCGGCACTCGCGGCGATAGTGTTTGTGATCGGGCTTCGCTTGATTCGGGTCGCCGAACTTCGTCATTTGTGGGAGACGTACCGGATTGAATTTTTCGTTGCTATGGTTGCACTTGGCGGCACGGCGCTGTTTGGTGTGCGACAAGGCGTGCTGATTGCCGTCATCGTCTCACTCATGGAGCGTCTCAGCCGACAGTATCGTCCAAAGGATGCGATTTTGCTACGCGATGGCGAACTCTCAGACTGGGCGGCCGAACGGCTCGACCCGCACCATCGCCATACGTCTCGTCCCGATGGGCTACTCGTATATAGCTTTGACGGTGCGCTGTTTTTTGAAAATGTCACGTATTTTGTAGCCCGCGTCAAGCGCGCTATCGAACGCGCGAAGTACCGGGTGAACTATGTCGTGGTTGATGCGGGCGCCATCGACAATATCGACTACACCGCCGTCCAGTCGCTCAATATGCTGTATCGGCAACTCAGCATCGACGGTATCAAGCTTGGGTTTGCACATGTGCCGCCAAATCTTTTCAAGCAGCTTGAGGCATTTGGTGTGGTTGACCTAGTCGGTGCGGACAATATCTTCTCGACGCTCAACGCCGCGATCAAAGCCTATCCAGATAGTCGTCGCTCTTCCATCGACATGATTAAGCGATTGAAGCTACCAAAAGGAAGCTATGTCGTGATTGGCGGTGCCGTGCTCGAGGCATTACACCTGCGACAGACGCACGATGTTGATATCATCGTCAGCGACGAGGTCTACCGCGAGTATCGCGACACTCATCATTGGCAAGAGTACGTGCAGGACAGCGGCAAAAAAATTCTCTCGCACAACGGCTACAACCTCATGCGCACCTGGATGAGCAAGAGTTTGAAGCGCCTGCAAAAAACCCAGCAGATGATTGAGGGCGTGCCGATGATGAGTGTCGATGAGCTGATTGATGCCAAGCGTCGTCTTGGCCGCAAAAAAGACACCGAAGACATTGCGCTACTTGCAGAACACCAAAGACGACATTAGCTGGTACTACTCGTGGAGCTAACTGTCCTTCGGGCAGAAGACGAGACCGAGGCAGTCGATTTGCTTTGGGAGGTTCGTCGGCTGCTTGGCGGAGAGGTGCGACACTACGACGAGCACCTGCTCACCATACGTTTCAGCTCGCCGCATGAGCAATGTTGATCGTTCACGTTCGTTTTGGGTCAAATCACACCGATCGAGAAGCGGTTCAGCTCCAGCCCCGTACATCATGAAGCTGGCGCCATAGTGCCAGACACCCCACGCAGCGTCATCGGTTGATTTGCTGCCGATAGCGGCCGCACGTACCGTCGGGAGCTGTTCGACGCGCGCTAGCATCTTGCCGATGCGAGATGATTGCTCGGCGTGTAGCACATGTGCAATTGCGCGTCGTAGCGCGTCCTCATCACCCTCGAGAGGGACAATTCGTGGCGGTGTTGAATTTCCGTGGTTCATAGTGGTTTCAGTATAACACAAGCGGGTTGCGTGAACAGGAGCGATGCGCTAGACTTGGTGTATGGTAAAAAAAGCCACACCCAAAAAAACAATCACAAAAAAAGCTGCCAAACCAGCGGTAAAAAAGCGCACTATCAAGAAGGCGGCTACCGTATCGACAAAAGTTGACTACTATCCAAACAGGATGACAGTCGCAGTGTCGGCGCTTGCTGGCACACTTCTCGTGCTCTTTGCGCTCATCGCAGTACTTGGTTCACAGTAAACTGTAGGCTTTCGGTGCTGCAGGTAGTATACTGAAGTCATGAAAGTACGTATTGAGATTGACACAAAAACCTTCGTGCGTTTTTGGCTTGTGGTGATTGGATTTGGGTTTGCAATTTTAGCACTGTATAGTGCGCGCACAGCACTGACGATTATTGGTGTGGCCTTCTTTTTCGCGCTGGCGCTCAATCGTCCTGTCAGCTACCTCGCCTACTATCTCCCTGGTCGCAGTCGCGTATTGAGCACTGCGATGGCCTTTGCGGTCATCGTTGCCGTACTGGGTGCGATTGCCCTGCTTGTAGTACCTCCTATTGTCCAGCAAACCGGACATGTCGTCCAAAACGCGCCGACAATGGTGCGCACGATGTCTGAGCAATGGCAGGGTCTGGGCAATCTGATCGATAAATACCATCTGCAGCCACAGATTGATTCAGCAGTCCAAACGGTTCAATCAGAGGCCGGCAAATGGGCGGCAGGATTTGGCAAGAATTTTGTAAGCAGCTTGGGTTCATTCCTCTCTGTATTTGTTGCGGGCTTGCTCATGCTCGTGTTGACTTTCCTGATGCTCATCGAAGGTCCAATGTGGATGCGACGTGTGATGGGACTCTACCGCAACTCTGAAAAGCGTAACGCGCATCAACGCGTCATCAAGCGAATGCACGGAGTTGTATCTGGCTATGTGACCGGACAGATTACTATATCAGCGATTGATGGCCTGTGTGCCGGTATCGCAGTATTCCTGATTAGCCTGGTTATCCCCGAAGTGCCAGCCAACCTCGCTATGGTAGCGATTGCGACGTGCTTTATATTGTCGATGATTCCGATGTTTGGTGCGACAATTGCAGGTATACTGTTGACGATACTGATTTCGTTCAATAGTATTCCCGGCGCGATTGCGTTCGCTGTTTACTTTATGATTTATCAACAAATCGAAAACAATGTCATCGCCCCGACAGTACAGGCTCGCAATATCGATCTAAGTCCACTCGTGGTGCTGGCGTCAGTGACAATTGGTCTGTATGTATTTGGTATCATCGGTGGTATTATCTCGATTCCTATCGCAGGCTGTATCAAGATTCTTCTCGAGGAGTATCTCGAATATGCCCGCAAAGAGCGTGTCGAAAGCGAAAAGCCCCTCGCAAAACTAGTCAAAAAGATTACTGGCGACGCACTCTAGGTCGCGCTGTATATATCGCATGGCACGGTGAGCTCGATGCAACTACGCTTCGGAGTAGTGCCAGCTCGTGCCACTCGAAGTGTCATTGACAACGATACGGTCAGCTGCCAATCGGTCGCGCAACTCGTCGGACTTTTGCCAATCTTTGGCTTCGCGCGCACGCTGACGCTCGAGAATGAGTCGTTTGGCGTCGTCGCTGATGTCTGGAGTACTGGACTGTAGTTGTAAGCCGAGTAGCTCATCGATGGCGTCGAGAAGTACAATCAGGCCGTGGCGGTGGATGGTAGTCAGGGGCTGACTGTCGAGCCGAGCAAACGCTTCGTCGACGATGCGAAGGGCCTCTGGTGTGTTGAGGTTGCTCTGGAGTGCTTCGCGGATAGCTCCGGCCGCAGCTTGCAACGAGGGTGTGTCAGTGGTGTCATTTTTGCGATCGTCACTACGAAGTGCATCGTGTGTTTGATGACGGAGTACCGCATAGTTGCGCCAGTTCGTCAGACGATTTTTGGCGGCCTGGAGATTTTCAAAGGTGAAGTTGCCTTCATTGGTGTACTGCCCCTGCAGAACAAACATGCGCAGGTCCATTGGGCTGAAGCCTTTTGCTTCGAGATCTTGCAAGGTGTAGCCATTCCCGAGGCTTTTGCTTATTTTGCCACCATCTATTTTGAGGTGGTTGTTGTGGAGCCAAAAGTTCGCGAATACTTCCCCGCTCGCTGCTTCACTTTGTGCAATTTCATTGGTATGGTGTACGGGAATATGATCGATGCCACCAGTATGGATGTCGATGGTCGGGCCGAGGATGCTCATTGCCATTGCACTACACTCTATGTGCCATCCAGGAAACCCAGGGACAGAGTCGATTGACGGTTGGCGATTGGCAATTTGCAATGAATCGGCAATTGACGATTTGCGATTCAATTGCTCATTGTCGTTTGCTAATGGATTGCGATTTGCTAATTGCACATCGCTCATTGTCGCTTGTAGTTCCAGCAAATCATCCGGTGTTTCCCACTCCATGTCACGTTTCTCGCCGATAGGAGTGAATTTCCAGAGGGCGAAATCCCAGGGCTGGCGCTTCTCGGTGTTTGCTTCGACTCGAGCGCCCGCTCGCTGGGCTTCGAGATCGAGCTGGGCGAAGTTGGCATACTTTGGAAATTTGTTGGTGTCAAAATAAATCCCATCGTGGGTCTGGTAGGTGAAGCCTTTTTCTTTGAGGATGCGCACGAGGTCAAGTTGCTGAGTGATGAAGTCGGTGGCTTTGACCATGTGCTCAGGCGGCAGAAGGCCAAGTTTTTCCATGCCCGCGACAAAATCTTCAGCATAGTATTCCGCAATCTCCCAGGCAGTCTTGCCGTCGCGACGGGCGCCTTTTTCGAGTTTGTCTTCGCCGTCATCAGCATCACTGACGAGGTGGCCGACATCGGTGATATTCATGACGCGCTCTACAGTGTAGCCGCTGGCAAGCAGTGTGCGGACGAGGATATCCCAGTAGATGTAGGCGCTCCAATTGCCAACCGTCAGATGGTCGTAGACGGTAGGTCCACAGGTATAGAGCGTGACCTTGCCTTCGCTGATAGGTTGAAATGTTTCGAGTTTTTTACTAGCAGTATTATGGAGTGTGAGTGTCATGATATTCCTTCAGGGCTTTGTCGGTTGCGGTGACGAGTTCTTGGATTGCTTGACTATAGTTCTCATTGATTTTGAACCCAGCAGCGTAGCTGTGACCCCCGCCTCCAAAAAATCCGGCAATGTTGGCGGCGACTGGTGTGTTGCAACGTAGCTTGCCAGTCAGTTTGCCATCTGGGTAGGTTTTGATTGCACAGGCGACTTCGACGCCGTCGACGAGACGCATTTCGTCGAGCACCAGTACGCTAGGGTTGTAGCGATCGGAGTATTCCTGGATATCTTCCCAGGGAATATGAACGATCGCGAGCTTGCCGTCTAGCAAGTATTCGATACGGCCGATGAGCTCGCCTTTGTAGGCCAGGATGTCGGCTGGTTTTTTCATAAATTCACGGCGACGCGTCTCTACGTCAGCCGGTACCGCACCAGCCTTGACGAGGTCGGCGACCGTCTGGAATGTGCTAGCTGTGGTGGCCTGCGTGCTGAGACCGAGGGTGTCTGCGGCGATCGAGATGTAGAGGTTTTCGGCAGCCGTTGGTGTGATTGGCCAGCCAGCTGTTTGCGCGAGTTCATAGATGAGCTCACCAGTCGCTGCGGCCGTGCCACTCATGACAAATTCATGAGGAAACGACAAATCGTTTTGCGATTCATCGTCGTCGAGTTCGCCGTGGTGGTCAAGCACGACGACCGGATGAGACTCGAGGAACGAACGTACGCCTCGAGTAGCCATAGCTTTTTCGAGCAACGCTTCAGCGGCAGTATCGACGATGATGGCGAGATCGGCATTGTACGGAAACTCATTCACGACTCTATCCCAGCCATTGATATAGCGCAGGTACTTTGGCATGTCGATGGCGCAGTACATGGTGACGGTTTTGCCCTGCTCGCTCAAGAGCTCTTCGAGAGCCAAACTCGAAGCTAGCGAATCTCCGTCGGGGTTTTCGCCTTGAAGTATGACAATATGATTTGCACCGTTAATAAGAGGCAAAATGGCAGTAAACATTGATTGTATTATAGCATGTCGATAGGTTGCGACGCCGCTTGAGTCGCTAGAGTTTTCTTCTGCCTTGCAGCGCATGACCGAGGGTGATTTGGTCGGCGTACTCGAGATCTACTCCGACAGGGATGCCGCGGGCGAGGCGCGTCAGGCTCAGTTCTAATTTTGCTTCTTGAATCTGCCGCTGGATAAATAGCGCTGTTGACTCACCCTCTACACTGGCGTTGGTCGCGATGATGACTTCCGATACCTCGTCGTCTTTCAGACGCTTGATAAGTTCTGGTAGATGGAGCTGCTCGGGCCCGATGCCATCGAGCGGACTGATGGCACCCCCGAGCACATGGTACGTGCCTTTAAATTGCCCCGTGCGCTCAAGCGCCACAATATCGAGCGGCTCTTCGACGATGGCGACGAGCTGTTTGTCGCGACTACGGTCAGTGTAGAGCGACGAAATTTCTTCGTCAGCATCGATGAGTGCAAATGTCACTGGGCAAACTTTGACCCCCGTGTGTAGCTGGTTGATAGCTTTTGCCAGAATTTCGGACTGTCGACTATTGGCGCGCAGCAAAAAATACGCATAGCGCTCTGCGGTACGCGCACCCACACCCGGGAGTCGGCCGAGTTCATCTATGACGGTCAGCAGAGCTTTTGGGAGGAGGTCAGACATGAGCAGCCCAGAAATAGTTTTCAG
Organism: uncultured Candidatus Saccharibacteria bacterium; assembly: GCA_964581485.1. Lineage (GTDB taxonomy): Bacteria > Patescibacteriota > Saccharimonadia > Saccharimonadales > Saccharimonadaceae > Saccharimonas. The sequence continues at coordinate 25,396 of CAZOOQ010000006.1, read as the reverse complement.
TTTTCAGCTTACAGTTTTCAATGAGTTCACAGTTTACAATTTTCATTTGGTGCTACTCCGTAGGGTTGAGATAATTTTTTGGAGAATCATCAGAATCTCATGGCATTCAGATAAAAGCCGCTGGAGTTCGGGTGATTCATCGCCAAGTTTCTGCAGGATTTTAAGCCAATATTCAGTCTCAGCCGCTTCTTTTTTGGCAATGAAAATCTTATTCTTGAAATCAACTTTCGATGCAGCATTGTTGGCTTCGGCGTAGTTTGCACCAATACTTGTCGCTGAGCGAATTACTTGATCGACTGACGAGCGTATTGTCGGTTGCTTGTACCTTGAACAGTGCTTAATAACGTCAACGCTAAATACCAGCGTGCGTTCGCTGAGTTTATATTTTTCGGTCATTGGAAACTGTAAACTGATACTTCATTGAAAATTGATAATTGTGAACTGAAAACTGCTTAGGAATCTTAGAGCCCTAAGTTTCCTAAGCCTCCCATCAGCGGCTTCATTTTTTCGGCAGCGATTTCTTGTGCCTTTGCCATGCCGTCGCGGATGGCGATTTCAATCCAGTGCTCTAGCTCCTGGATATCTTCGAGGTCAACATATTCTGGGTCGATTTTCACTGACTTCACTTTCAGTTCGCCAGTTACCTGTACGACAACAGCTCCATCGCCTGCTTCGACTTCGACGATTTCTTTTTTGAGTTCGTCTTGTGCCTTTTTGAGTTTTGCCAACATCTTCATTTGGTCAAATGCCATATCTAAAAACCTCCATAGTTATAGTGAATAGTATAGCGCAAAATGCCTACTTCTTAAAGAGATATAGTCGGTCAGACTGCTCACTAAATCGCGTCGTGACGATGAGTGTCGGCTCGGCTGCAGGACGCTGCGCGTGATAGGCGCTGCGTGTCATGATGGTGATTGGTGTTGACTCATGAGGTGTCGTGGTAGCAAAAAACCTCGGGTCATAATGTGCGACGAGGTCGTAGAGCGGCTTTTCTTTCTGACTGACGACAAGCTGCGCGGTGTCTTTGGTGGCACGCTGATAGCGAAGCTGGTCTTGTACGAGGCGTAGGTCAGACGAGTAATGGCGTAGTACATCGGGGTTGTATTCGTAGTTGTTCATGTAGCGCAGCACACCAGAAGTTACGATACCACCAACCAAGATGCCAAGTGGAATCAGCCCGCCGACACGAGCATACGGGTTGCGTGGGAAAAGTTTGTACCAGTCGGTGATGAGCGTGGCCAGGCCCAGTGCAACCATGAGTACTGCCAATGGGAAAAGGTGCGTGACATGGTGAGGATTCAGCAAAATAAGTGGGACCATCAGGAGTCCGAGCGTCAGCGTGATGTAGCTCCGCGCAGTGTATTTGTAGGTCAGGAGTTTATAGATACCCACGAGGCTGAGCATGACGACACCAAGTGAAAAGACCGGACGCAGCATGTAGCTCTCAGCCACAGCGGCGAAGCCAAAGATATCGAGCCCGACTTGCCTGAGGTTATCCTTCATATGGAGGGTAGCTTCAGGGAGGCCGACAAGTGCCTGTATGACACTATGGTCGATAATCGAGGCATAGATGAGCGGCGTTGTCGTAGCAAGACCGAGCAGAATTGCGACAACCAACTGTGGCTTTGCCATATGGGTGATGATGTGACGAATGTGTGGGTGAAAAAAAGCTGTAGTGAGGACTGCTACCACCAAATACACACCGAGCGGCGTATAGAGAGCCGTCGCCATAAGCAATCCAGTGAGAACTTTCCAGAATGTGCTAAAAAGTTTCTTGCGCGTGACATAGGTCGCGGCAAACAAAATCCAAATCGTCAAAAAGCTAAACATAATCGCAGGCGTGCCATCTTGTACCAGAAATAGGAACTGGGTCATTGTTGTCGCAACGATTGTCGTGAGTACCGCGACATTGCGTCGAAACCACGTACGGATAAGGAGAAAGATGCCGATAGCGGTCGCGATACCGAGGAGGATTGACGGGAGCTTGATGCTGAGGTTCGTGACGCCGAGTAACTTGAAGGAAGCTCGCTGTAACGCGTGGTACGGCAGATCGACCACCATGTGCGGCGTGAGGTTGTTGAGCGAAAGATTGCCAGTCGTGATAGCGGCATCAATCTCTCCTTGGCGCAGACTACCAGGTACGTAGATACTCGCAATCGCAATCACGAGACTAATCGCAACGATGATGGTGGTGTAGCCGATGCCGTATCGCCAACGATACAGCCATAAATCAGTGACTCGAGTTCGCATAACTAGATGTATTATAGCATGGTGGCTGATAAGCTTGAGCGAGATTTGTTTTGAGAAATACACAGAAATATCTGTATAAAATATAAAAAACCACCCTTCTCTTTGCCCAGAAGCCGACGCCTTCATTTCATAGCATAAGAAACGAAACAAAATCCCTTCTTTTTCTTTCGCCAAAGAAGCAAAAAGCGACTACTTTTATCCAAAAGTAGCAAAACAGTTCTTTGTTTCGATCAAAGAACCAAACACGACTTGGGATATCCCCTCCAACGCCAGAAAGTAGCTCAGCTGCTTGTCGGTCACGACAAAACGCAAGCGCCCCACTGTAATATCTTTAGTTACGGACAGTGGGGTTAGTTGTCGTGAATGACTCCGACAATCACCCTCTCTCCTTTTGGGTGGAGTGGCTCCCAAGACCCATGTAACTGTGCGATTGCATCGCAATTACTTCTCGCCATGCGAGAAAGGATTGCGGCGTAGCCGCTTATCTCAAACGGGGTTTGGGTATATCTGCAGCCTCCCAGAGAACAGAGTGGGAAGAAGACCTGATTATCGAGCACGAGCTTTGCTCCGCGCGCAGATAAGTCAAGTATTCTGAGCGCGAAGTTCGCTGCGGAGGTGAAGCCATCCCCAAGGTTTTGCTTCTTTTGCGACAAAAGAAGGCCTTTTGGTTCTTTGGCAAAAAAGAACAGAGATTTGTTATTGTTTGAAAGAAAAAGAAAGCATCGGTTTACTTCTTTGGCGAAAGAAAAAGGAAAGACTAGAAAAAACTGCGTATTCGACTTTCGGCTGCCTACTCATGCCTCTTATCAAGCGACATAAACCGCAGCCGCTCCGGATGGAAGTAGAGCTGGACTTTGCCGACGGGGCCATTTCGGTGCTTGGCGATGATGAGGTCGGTGATATTCTGTACCTCGGGATTGTCAGGCTCATAATAGCCAGGTCGATAGATAAATGACACGATATCGGCGTCCTGCTCGATTGATCCTGATTCACGCAGGTCGGATAGCTGCGGAATTGGCGGGGTGCGGCTTTCGACGCTACGGGATAGCTGTGAGAGAGCGATGAGCGGCACATTCAGTTCACGAGCAATCAATTTCAGCCCACGACTAATCTCACTCACCTCCTGGACGCGGTTGCCATTGTGGTTGCCACTACTCTGCATGAGCTGCAAATAGTCGACGATGATAAGTCCGAGTGGCTGATCGTGTGCGGCGCGACGAGCTTTGGTGCGCATCTCGAGCACGCTGAGACCTGGTGTGTCATCGATAAATATCGGGGCTTCGGCCATCTCCCCCATAGCCTCGCTAATTTTGCTGAAGTCATCATCGCTGAGGTTGCCGGTACGAATATTCCAGCTGTCAACACCCGACGCGTCCGACAGCATACGATCGATTAGTTGTTCTTTGCTCATCTCGAGGCTAAAAAACAGCACAGGCATCTTGGCAATCGTCGCGACATTGTACGCTAGATTCGTCACCAAGGTCGTCTTGCCCATCGCTGGTCGCGCCGCCAGGATGATGAGGTCACTGCGCTGTAAGCCGGCCGTCATATTGTCGAGGTCACGATACCCAGTGCGGATGCCGCGTAGCTGGCCTTTGTTGCGGTGAAGTTCTTCGAGTCGGTCAAAGCTCTCGGTCAATATACTTTCAATCGATACGAGATCTTGTTTGAGTGACTGGTCAGATACGCTAAAGAGCTCTGCTTCGGCTTTTTCGAGCAGTTCCTGAGTAGTGGTTTCCTCATCATATCCGAGCTCAGAGATGTCGGCGCTGGCTTTGATGAGACGGCGACGGATGGCTTTTTGGGCGACGAGTTCGGCATAGGCCTGAGCGTGGGCGGCGGTCGGCACGTAATTTGTCAGTTCAGTCAGATAGGCCGAACCACCGACGGTTTCAAGCTCGGATTTTTTCTTGAGCTCCTCAGTAAGTGTGAGCAGGTCGACGGGACGATGTCGCTCATACAGACGGTGCATGGCCGCAAAGATGATATGGTGGCGTTTGTCATAAAAATCATGCGCATGCACCAGCTCGGTTGCATCGGCAAGCACTTCTTCGTCGATGAGCACCGCACCAAGCAAACTCTTCTCGGCATCGAGGCTTTGCGGAGGGATTTTGCCAGCAGGGACGGTTTTTTTGGTAGCCATATTACAATTGTACTTCCTCTCCGCCGCCCATCATAGCCAGTACCGCTGCCGCCTGACTATTGCTGGCAGGAGCCGCTTCGGCGACGACGTTGATACTGGTCTCGGCTGGCGCCATTGTCTGCAGTGCGGCGCTGAGCGTCGGCATCGCTTTGTCGATATTGGTTTTGGCGAATCTTTTTCCAGCATAAATCGTCAGAGATGTCCCGTCAAAAGCATGCCCGCACTTCTTCAGCATGACCGCTGCGCCATGAGCTGTTTGGTCAACCGTAGCGATAAATTGCTGCCAGTCAAACTGAGCAGGTAGCTGTGCGGGACTGCTAGTACTCGCGGAGGCGCTGACGGCTGGTGCTGTGACTGTGGGGGTTTTGACTTTGGTCGGTTTGGGCTCTGCGACTTCTGGCTGTGCAGGCTTCGTTGTCTTCGTCGCAATCGGTGGTGTGGCGACTGTCTTTTGTGCAGGTGGAGTTGGTTGTTTCTCGACTGGGTTGGCGATGGGTGGCGCTGGGGTGCTCGGCACGACTGATGATCGCACTGGGACCTCCTGACTGCCAGCGAGAGCCGTGAGTAATTTGATGTGTGGCCATGGGCTTTTGGCGGTATCGAGGAGGCTATCGAGTAGCGGTAATAATTCTGGCTCCATGAGGACTCGTCTGCGTAGGTCGAGTATCAATTGCTCGGCGAGTACGAGTGCGGGCGTACCGCTACGTTCGCTTTGTTGCAGAGTCTCAACGATGCTCGAGAGGTCACTTGTTTTGTAGCTCGAGATGAGAGTCTCGACGACCGATTCGCTGGCGAGCCCAAGCACTTGCTCGATCAGCTCGCGTGTTACCGTCTCGTCGCTCAGGCTTTGTAGCTGGTCGAGCAAGCTGATGCTGTCGCGGAAACTACCTCGACCGTGATGTGCGATTAACGCCAGTGCCTCATCGTCGATATTGATGTTCTCGGCATCAGCAATCACCCGTAGGTGCCTGGTCGCGTCATCGGGATGGATACTGCGGAAATTAAAACGCTGCACTCGGCTGATGATTGTCGCCGGCAATTTCTCGACATCAGTCGTGGCGAGGATGAATACAACGTGCGACGGCGGTTCTTCGAGCGTCTTGAGCAACGCGTTGAAAGCTGGCTTGCTGAGCATGTGCACCTCGTCGATGATATAGACTTTTTTGCGGGCGCTGCTCGGTGCAATCATCGCTCGTTCGCGTAGTTCGCGTATATCATCGACACCGTTGTTGCTCGCGGCGTCGATTTCGATGATATCGAGGTGGATAGACTCGTCGGTGTACGGTAATTCGTTGATTTCATGCGCCAAAATACGAGCGATAGATGTCTTGCCGACCCCACGCGGGCCTGTCAGTAGATAGGCGTGCGCAATACGATCAGCTGCAATCGCTCGCCGTAGCATATCGGTAATGTGTGACTGCCCGACGATTTCGTCGAGCGATTTGCTCCGGTATTTCCTATATAGCGCCTGCCCCATTGCTTCCATTATAGAATGTTTGCGACGGGTTGTCTGTTGTAGATTTAGACAGCAGAATCCAGATGCGTCGCTTACTGATCGATTGACGTGGCAAAAGTCTGGAGAAATTCTGTGCGGCTCTGCTTGACGAGCCGTAGTTGCTCTCGTGTCCGTCGGTCCACAAACGCAATCCCAGGATCAATCCGATAACTTGGTCGAGACCCGCTACCTCGTGCGCTACGCTGGACAAACGCCGCGCCCTCGCCTGTTTGAGCGTGAAGTTCGTCGAGAGAGTCGAGTCCACGCGACAAGCTGTTTGTCTTTATAGAATCACCAAATAGCTGACTATATGGACCAGCCGTCATATCTTTGCTTGTCACCCAAGCATCGCGGGATTGCTGCAGCACAAAAAACGCATTGATAGCCCGAACCGCGAGACCAGACGACAACTCAAACCACGTATCGTGTTCCTCGCAGTGCAACTCGCGCGCGCCAAGGACCGTATAGGTCACTTTGGTTTCGGTACTATCGGGCGCAAAGTGTTTGGGTACTGGAAATATCCCCCGCTCTGGGCTTGGGTGTGCATCGAGTGGTGTGATGCCGGCAAATCGTGGGCGGTGATCATACTGAGAGCGTGACATGAGTTATATTATATAATATGGATGGTATGATTGCAAGCACGCATGAGGAGAGTCCCAAGCAACGGTCTACTGCCCGTTACTACGACTAGATCCCTTTTGGCGCCACGACTATTCCAGCCTCAGCTTTCTTTGCCTCCTCGTCGTAGCAGTCATTGCAGAATACGTCGTAGACAATCTCCTCATCGGCGCCGTCTATATTGACCACTTCGCCGCCAGAGTTGGTATCAAACAGGCCATTGACGTAGCGGCCGTTTTGATTTGGCTTGTCGCCGCAGCCAGAGCATCGCACCGCCGTTTGTAGCTCTACTACTCTGTCGGCTAGTTCAATCATCCGCTGACTGCCAGCAAATAAATGCCGATACACGTCGGCCTTTAGGCCAAAGGCAGTGACAGGCAGGTCGTAGTTATGGGCCAATGTGTAGAGTGCTCTACCTGCGCAGGCGAGAAAAACTGCACTTCATCGACAATCAAGTGCGCAAGCGATGCGGCTCGTGCGCCGAGATGCTCTTTGACTGCTGCGTGTACGTCGGTTTCTTCGATGCCGTGCTTCAGGTCTTGTTGTGCGGCCAGTATATCGACGGGCACGCCCATGCCAACGCGCGATACAATCAGCTCGCCGGCTTTTGTGTCGGTGCCTGGCTTCATGGCGATTGGCAGGAGTCCACGCGTGCGTGTATTGTGCACCATCTGCGCCACAAATACGCCTTTTCCACTACCCATCACCCCATGAAAATATTCAAGATTTGCCACACTATTACCCCCTGCCCACCTGTTTATTTCACTATTGTGCCTCTCTAGTATAGCGGTTTCGCTTATGCACGAGATAGGGTAATTTTTACAATCAATTGTATAACTACACAAAAAGATTCGGATTTATTCCGATTTTTTTTGTGATAACGATAGGAAAAAGAGTAGGCCGAGAAGCATTTACTTCCCTACCCGATAATCGAACGGTTAGTGAGATTATATGCCGAACCCAAGAAAACCAGCTTAAAGAAATAGTTTTCTTGGCGTGAAGCTATATGAGAAAACACGTAGTTTTGTCTGATAAGCCCCTGCGCCTAGAGTGCCGCTTCGACAGCTGCCCAGGTCGCGTCTGGGTTGTCTTCGGGTATGATGATCGTCACCTGGTCACCGATATTGATACGGAAATACGTGACACTCGCGAGCAAGATACGGTATTCGCGGCCCTGGACCTCGACGTAGTAGGCGCCGTCGTGTTGCACGAGCGTGCCGATGACTTGCTTGCGCGGGGTCGGGTTGATTTGCTTGTAGATGAAGCCACCGTCGTCGGCGATGGTCAGCTTCAGGATGTCACCTTCGACGAGCTTTGACTTGCTGGCGTAGTTGGCTGGTACTGGATAGCTCTTGCCATCGGGGCCAATCATCACCTGGCCGTCAAATACGCCCTCGATGACTTTGCCGCTGACTTCCTCGCGGCTACTGGTTGGAGTGACGACGTGGCCATCGTCGCCCATGATGCTCATGAGCAACTCCTTGGCTGCTGCTAGGTTTGTCTCTGCTTCTTGAAGGAGCGATTTGAGTCGCTTTGCTTGTTTCTCTGGTAATTCAGACATATAGGTTCTCGCATTCTTTGTCTGTGTTCGTGGTAGTATTACCCTCATTATATACCGCCTGGGGGCTACAAAGTCAAGGACTTTTTTCTCCACAGGTGTATATGAGGTAGTTCTGAAATCGTTGTAAATATCTCTCCATAGTTGAAGCGGCCCGACCTCACACCTAGTGGTGCAAAGGTCGGGCCGCATAGTGGCCTCAGAGATTGGCGCAGGCGTCGACGGCTGCGTCGAGCTTGGCGCGGATGCTGTCGACCTGAGCCTGACAGTTCTTAATCCTGTCTGCCGGCGTCATGCCGAAGAGGTAGGAAGCAGAAGAGTTCTCTCCGCGGTAGATCGACTGAAGCATCTCCTGCGCCTGCTGCAGCGCAGCACCGAGCGTGTTGACGTAGTGCAGAGCCGCAGCCGCCTGGACGGTCCTCGGGTAGCTCTTGATGAGCTCCAGGGCGTCCGGGTCGGCGTCGAGCTGCTTCATCAGGCCGAGCACAGCACTGACTTCGGCGTGGTGCTCGATGCTGGCGTTGATGCGCTCGATGGTGCTCTCGACCTCGCGGCCCATGTTGAGCGTCATGATGGGATGCCTGTCCTGTGCCATCAAGATCCTGAGCAGCAGGACGATGATGACAGACAGTGCGCCAAGGAGCGCGATGGTCAGGTAGGTGGGCATGGTCGTGCCTTTCTGAGGTACGGTATGCGTATCGGTCGATACACATCTAAATTTCATCATATCACAAATTTGTTAAAAAGTCAACAAAAACACCCCTATCGCTAGGGGGTGCAATTGCTGACAAAATAGGAAGTGGCCCGTATCTCACACACTGGGTGCGAGATACGGGCCACGTGGTGTCTGCCTCAGACGAAAGCTGGGCGGACCTTGGATTTGCCGCTCCGCAACGGGGAGCGACGCCGCTCCTCGAGCTCCGGCACCCGAAGGTGCTTGGGGAGCACGACCGGCACCTTCTCCTCTTTCCGCTCACGGATGTGCGACGGGAGGAGGCTTACCAAGTCGGCGCGACGGGGAGCGGACTGCTCTCGCAGGCTCGGCTGCTCACTGGGGAGCGGCTCCTCATCGAGTTGACGCGGCTCCACCATTGTCTCGCTGAGCGAGTCATTGGCTGAGCTATGGTGCAGATCGACGAAAGCATCACCCTCGCTGACCGTGACGGCATCTTCGACGCCCTCTCGGATGGCGAGGCGCTGCTGGCGGGCAGCGATCTGGTGGTGGTTCAGAGCCCTGATGGCCTTGGCCCACTTCTTGAACTGCAGTCCCGCTCGCGGGTGAGAAGTCTGGGTGGGCTGACACCCCAGCATGAACTGGGTGCTCGCGACATAGGTCGCCCGCTTGGCGGCGGCCTTCGCTCTGGTCACGCCCTTGTCCTTGGGCTTTTGCTCCGTGCGTGTGCGGTTGGTACGAGCCACTGAACTTCTCCTTTTTGGCGGGATAGGTGACTTTCTAGCTACAATTATAGCACAAGCATTATAAAATGTCAATATATTTCACAATACATTAACAAAAATACCCCTATTGCTAGGGGTACAATTGCTAACCAATGGTCGTAATCTCTCCGCCGCAGGCAACGATGCTAAGCATCGGCTTTAGAGGGAGGAGCGAGTTTTCGAATTGACTTCGAAAACGATGCGGAGGGTGAGGCTTGCCAGTCGGCAAGCCGCAAGGAAATCTACCGGATAAGCTATGCTTATCGCGCGTAGTTTCGGGACCGCGGGACGTGGTTTCCCTCCTTACGCGAGCTCTACGCTTGCGCCAGCTTCTTCGAGAAGCTTCTTGGCGTTGTCAGCGTCGTCTTTGCCTGCTTTTTCGAGGATAGCGCTTGGAGCGTTGTCGACGAGAGCTTTGGCTTCACCTAGGCCGAGGCCAGTGATTTCCTTGACTGCCTTGATAACAGCGACTTTCTGAGCACCGGCGTCTTTGAGGTTGACGGTGAATTCAGTCTTTGCGTCTTCGGCTGGAGCAGCATCGCCGCCAGCAGCAGGGCCAGCAACAGCCACAGCTGCAGCAGCTGGCTCGATGCCGTATTCGTCCTTGAGGACTGTTTTTAGTTCGTTTACTTCGAGTACGGTGAGCTTTGTCAGCTCTTCCGCAAGTTTCTTTACATCTGCCATGATAGTCTCCTTTGGAGAAATTAGCGATTTGCGATTAACAAGTAGCGATTGCGATACAGACAACGATTCATTGATTCAATGCTCATTGCTCATGTATTGCAAATTGCTAATTTGCTAATTGCCAATCTTATTATTATGCTGTAGCTTTGGCTTCAACACCATCTAGGAGCGCATGTAGGTTCCCAGAAAGTGCGTTGGTAACATCGTGAACCGGTGAGAGTAGTTGTGCGACCACTTCGGCAATAAGCTGGTTCTTGCTTGGCAGGCTGGCAAGAGCGGTGACATCGGCTGCGCTCTGGGCGAGGCCTTCTCCGCTGAAGCCACCTGCAAGCTCGAGGCTTGGATTGCTTTTGGCAAAATCGTTGAGTACTTTCGCAGGCGCAACTTCGTCGTCGGCGCTAAATGCATAGAGTAGCTGACCTACCAGCGCTGAGGTATCAGTCGCTTTGTAGGTAGCGTTGTCGAGCATCGAGACACGGACGAGTCGGTTCTTTACTACCTTGATAGTCACACCAGCTTCGCGAGCTTTGCGGCGGAGCTGCTGAAGTTCAGCAACACTGATGCCGTCGTAGCGTGCAAATGCAGTGCCTTTTGCGGTAGCAAATTGCTCGTTGAGTTCACTGACCAAAGCTTGTTTCTTATCTTTGGTTATTGCCATAGATAGAGCCTTTCTTTGGCGACCCGTTTCTTCGGCCTATCTGCGGTGGAAGCCTCCGCTCCGTTGCTCGCAGTACACATTTGTACAGCTCACATACGGTGCTCGCCCTCCCCTCGCAGCTAGTCTCGAATAAACGAGTCGTTCATTTTCATTGGTATTTGATTACGACCATATTGTTAAGGTAGAACACTGCAAAACAAAAGTCTCTGCACACGGGCAAAGACTTCGTAAGAGATATGATTCCCTCGGTAGCATTCTTATCGGCGGCTCTTTACGGCTCACCCGCTACTGTCTTTGGCAATGTCTGTGGATGACTATAGCATAGAGAACGCGCAGAGGTCAAGTGTATTGACAGTAATGTGCTAAGTGTGATATAATATACAGCTGAATATGATACATAGGTACACGCCACCGCCACATTTCGATATGGGCGAATCAGATAGACAGGATCGTTTTACGGCACCGATTGCCTACAGAGGCGTCGAACGAGGTGCGCCTACACCACTCGATGCATACCGAGTGTATGTCGGTACAGATGAAGACCACGTCAACTACATTCACGATGCGCAGTCGCGAACGTCTCGTCGCATCCACGAAGCGGGTGCCGCGATTGGTCTGCCCGAGCCGTATCAGCAACTCGCTGATCGGGAGCTTGACGCCGCGTTAGACGTGCGAGTGGCACGCAATAGCGCTTCGTACGAACGGTTGCTCAGTAAGATTTCTGGCGGAAGTGTCGACGGAGCACTCTATGAGATTATACAAAAAGCGCGAGCTGGCGGTGCTAGTGCCTCTGAACTGCTCAGGCTAGTCAAAGAAAATCCAGAGATGATATCGGTAGAGTTTTTCAAGCGTCAGCCACTGTTTGACACCGAAGAGTATAGCCGTTCTGTTGCCGACCTTGACGCGACACTTCGCCAGGTGCAGGCAGAATTTCAAGATGCAGAGATTACGCTCCTCTCGAAGCCGGTGATGACCGCAGAGCCATTTGCAACCGAGCACGGTGCAATCGTCTGGAAAGAAAAAATTGGCGACTGCAAGACATACGATAGCCACTCTGAAATTATCACCAAGCATACGATGCTGGCGCTTCCTCCAACAGTGCAGCTGCGCGGTGTTAAGTACAACCACATCAAGATTAACGGTCAGACACTCAACTTGCTGCCCATGGGCATTAGTGCGTATTTTCGTGCCGCCGACTACAAAGAGCGAGCTGGCTATGCGTCGCCTGAGGGCGAGGTCAGGCACGAGCTTACACCAGAGTTTCTGCAGTCACTTGGGCGCCACGCAGAGCGCCACGCGGAAATTCTCCAGGGCATACCTCGTGATATGTGGGATGCGTATCTTTCGGCCGCTACGACGCTTGATTCGTCGGAGTCTTAGAGCTTGATTTCGGCGCGGATGATTGCCTGGACTTCTTCCTCAGGCAGCATATTGCGCGTCACTTTGTCGATAGCCCAAATCGCCGTCAGTTCATCTGGAAACAGTTCGGCTAATTCTTGGTAGTTGCGTAGCGTGCTATCGAGGTGTGAGGCATCGGCTTCATGAATATCGCGTTTGGCCGTCGTATAGCTCCTGGCAGCTTTTTTGTCGACATTTTCTTGGGCAACATCAGCTGGCACGAGGAGAATAAAGTTTTTTGCAGGCTTCGGCACGCCAAATGTCTCATATTCGCGCTCTTTCCAGTCGCGGTAAAATGCATGGCGTTGCTGGCTGTCTTCGATACGCGCTGCTTGATGTGCGAGGTTTGACATCACGTGCCTGTCGAGGATGCCAATGCCCGTAGGATTTTCCTTAAAAAATGCGTCGATTTCATTTGCCCCAGCGATACGATCGAGCAAAAATGTCGCTGCAGCTAGGTCTGCTGCTATCTTGTCGCTGTCGCCGTATTCTCCACGCAAATAGCGTTCGACAAGTACGGCAGATTGCTCTCCATAGCGTGGATAGCTGCCATGAAACACAGGGTAGCCTTCATTTCTCAATGATTCGGCGAGGAGTTTTGACTGGGTGCCTTTGCCTGAACCATCGCCGCCTTCGATTGCAAATAATCGCTCATATGTCGCCATAATTATTTCATTCCTTTCGCGAGACCTTTTATTGCTTTTGGTTTCTGACGCGTGTCTTTGTAGGCTCTCGGGAGCATATCGCTCGGCTGCCAATTGGCGATGAGTTCATCCAGGTCGTCGGTGGCTTGGTATTTGCCGCTCATGCCGTCGCGTCCTTCGGCGTACCCGCCTTCGACTGGTCCCGTCCGCATAAATACCAACTGGCCCATGCGCTCACCTACTGGTAGCACGACCGCTTCGTGTTGGTTGAGATTGTAGATTTCGAGCGTGATGCGGTTGATGTAGCCCGGGTCGACCCAGCCGGCATCGAAACACACTGCCACGCCGTTGCGACCCCAGGTGCTACGGCTGCGCACTTCGCAGGCGCCACCGTGCGCGCGGATGCCGATGAATTCGTGTGTGTGGCCGAGGATTCGCTCGCCAGGCTGCAGCACGATGATTGGATGGTCTTCGGGGATGTTTTTAAAGAGCTGAAATCCGTGTTTTTCACACCACTCTCTATGCGGCATGGCTTCGAGCGGGCCTTTGAAATACCGCGCCACGTCTGCTTCGTCAAAGGGATTGTAGACAGCACTTTTTGCGTCGTGCTCTTGTTTGTAGAAATAATTCCCGAGGGTGAAATCCAGGCTCGCCTCGCTGACGTGCGATTCGCTAAACGGCACGCACACAATCGTGCCATCATCGATTGCTTGTTTGATTTCGATATTGCTATACACACTCACGGTTATCCCTCCATCTAAAAGCGACCAGTTTCAGGTCGCCCACTTGCTATACATTGTACCAGAAAAGAGTGCGACCCTCGGAGCCAGCGCGTCGTGCGCCAGCTCCGAGGGTCGGTCGGATGGGAGTTCAGTACCGATCAGACTGCGATTGGTGCCTTGATGCCGGGCCACGGATCGTAGTCCTGCAGCTCGAAGTCGCCGATGTCGTACTGGTCGATCGACGGCCGTGGCATGATGACCATGGTCGGCAGCGCTCGTGGCGCACGACTGAGCTGGAGCTTTGCCTGCTCGAAGTGATTCGAGTACAAGTGCACGTCTCCGCCGGTCCAGACAAACTTCCCGGCCCGTAGATCAGTCAGCTCGGCGATGATCATCGTCAGCAGCGCGTAGCTGGCGATATTGAACGGCACGCCGAGGAAGACGTCACACGACCGCTGGTAGAGCTGGCAGTCCAGGTATGCCGCCCCACCATCGCTGGCAGGTCGCACGTAGAATTGGAACATCATGTGGCAGGGCGGGAGCGCCATGTCTTCGACCTCCGCTGGGTTCCAGGCAGTGACGATGTGCCGTCGGCTGTCTGGGTTGGTGTGGATGGATTCGATGACGTTGGCAATCTGGTCGATTGTTCGTCCATCTGGTGCCGGCCACGACCGCCATTGCTTGCCGTAGACTGGTCCCAGGTCGCCGTTTTCGTCGGCCCACTCGTCCCAGATACTGATGCCTCGCTCCTGTAGCCAGCGGACGTTGGTATCGCCACGTAGGAACCAGATCAGCTCACCGATGATGCTCCGCAAGTGGAGCTTCTTCGTCGTGAGTGCCGGGAATCCTGCTTGTAGGTCGAAGCGCATCTGGTAGCCAAACACGCTGCGCGTGCCGGTGCCAGTGCGGTCGGACTTGTCCACGCCATCGCTCATGACGTGTTCGAGCAAATCGAGGTACTGTTGCACCTCTCTCACCTCTTTCTCTGATCGTTGGTATGAACTCTGAAATGTTCACCACCCTTATTTTGAGTATACCACGGGGGTTAATGGCGGATACTAAACGTCACATCATTGCGGGCTTCCGCAACCGAAAAGTGTTGCTCGATAACTGGAGCGCCAGTTACGAAAAAATGCTTGTGAGCATGAGAGCGAATTGATGACGCGACGCTACCGCTCGAACGCGCCAGATTTGCGGTATAGGCCCCACCGCTTACTTCCATGAGCTCGGCTTCTGCATCGACAAATTCGTGACGCAACTGACGTTCGCCTATGAGTGAATCGTAGTCGATATGCTGATATGGCACAAGCATGTGATGCACGATGATTTGCTGCCCATCGTACACACTATAAGGAAAGTCATTGTCGATGACTGTGAAAAATTCATTCGTGAGTATGATCGCGCGCTCGCCAATCATCGGATATATGCCATATTGCCGTTGGCGCTCGATATTATTTGAGAGGTCACAACTGGTATCGCCAGTTCGTCGTTTTTCGGCCAGGTGCGCCACATACTTCTCTTGAGTAGCGATAGAGCGACCGATGGCTGGCACGAAGCGTTCACCTGGCATGTTTGTTTCCTTTATAGCCACAAAACGCCGCGTCATAGCGGCGTTTTTGTGAGCTGGTTGCTATGATCTAGCTTTAGCTTACTACGTTTTCAACTTTGATACCAGGGCCCATTGTTGTGGCGATGGCAGTTGATTTGACGAAGGCATTTTTCAGGCTGCTTGGCTTTTGGCTTTGGAGGCTGGCGAAGAAGCTTCGAGCGTTCTCTTCGAGCTTGCTCGCACCAAATGACACCTTGCCGATGCTTAGGTGGATCGTCGCTTGTTTGTCGACGCGGTACTCTACCTTGCCGGCTTTGGCTTCGGTGACGGCTTTTACGACATCAGTCGCAACTGTGCCGCTCTTTGGGTTTGGCATAAGGCCTTTTGGCCCCAGGACGCGGGCATATTTACCAAGTTTTGGCATGTAGGCAGGCGTTGCAATCAGTACGTCAAAGTTGATTTCGCCCTTGTCGAGTTGCTTGGTGAAGGTTTCGTCGCCTGCGACGTCCGCACCAGCTTTCTTGGCGGCAGCGATTTCTGACTCCGGAGCAAATACGGCGACGCGGATTTTCTTGCCGGTACCATGAGGCAGTGTCACAGTTGCACGAATGTTCTGGTCGGCTTGTCGAGGGTCAACACCCAGGCGAACATGGATTTCGACACTCGCGTCGAACTTCACAGGATTTGTGTCAACAGCAAGTGCCAACGCATCGCTCAGACCATACACTTTCGTCACGTCTACTTTTTCGGCAGCCTTGCGGTAGTTTTTGCCGCGGCGTTCGATAAGTGGGCGGACTTTTGGTGCTGGGCCTTTTTTGCGGTGGTCTTCGACGTCACTTTGTGGTGTGGTATCACCGGCTTCTTTTCGCGCTTCCTTCTCAGCCTTTTCTTCGGCTTCTTCGAGGGCTTTTTCGCTGCGCTTGCCGGCTTTTGCGACAGTAGCTTTGCGGTCTGCAACGACATCCTTGCTGTCATCTTGCTTCTTGCCTTTTGACTCTTTGCTCTCTGAAATCAGTTTTTCGATATCAGCGATAGTCGCCTTTGCGGGCACTTCGATTTTCAGCTTTGCAGCCTCTTCGAGTAGTTCGGCTTTTTTGGCCATTTATCCTCCAAATTTCTTCTTGACTTAGCAAGATATGTATATGGTTAATCTTTAGTATTGATGAACAAGATATGTGTGATTCATGAAAGAAATTTTGGAGGGTTGATTATTGACCCGCCAAAACTTTCAGGGTATTCGAGAGCATTTTCATCAAGTGGGCTTTACCCCATCCTGTTTTGTACCATTGCTCACGAGCAAACGCATCTTGTTGACTGGTGTAGGCTTCATAATGAATTAATGCGAGGGGTCGACGTTTTGCAGTTGATGGGACGTTTCCCTTTTCGTGCTCTCCAATACGCCTTGCTAAATCCTTTGTGCAGCCGATATACAGGTTGCCATCCTGCTCACTATGCAAAATATAAACATAATGCATAAAGTTTGGCGGGTAAATCCTTTCTGCGGTGATAGCGGCTTTTCTATAGCCTCCCGACATTGACTAGTTGTATGCACTATCGTAGCAAAAATCATGCACATTGTCTAGTCTACCCACCTCTGTTTTTGCATCCCGCTAGTGCTCAAAATATTGACATAGACACTAGGTTTTGCTATTATCAAACATGTGTTTTTTAAATCCCGCCTACATTGTCCGGGGTAATCATAAGCACAAAATCCACGAGTATTCGACAATAATTAGACGACCTATCCGTGGGGGTTTTAGGAAATAAAGTAGCCCATCTCACCAGAGGGGCTACGGGAGGAAACAATGCGTTTTTCTAACACAGTGACAGCGCTCACGATTGTTTTGGCTGTCTCCGTATTTAGTGGACACACTGCTAATGCCGAAGCCAAAACCGAACAAACCAAACCAACAACCGACACCAAAAAGGCGGAAGAAAAGAAGCCTGAAGTCAAAAAAGTAACTGTGCAAGCTGGCGAATCGCTTTCGAGCATCGCCGATGCAAACGGCACGACTTGGGTACGTCTGTTCGATAAAAACGAGAATATCACCAACCCAGACATGATTGACGCTGGTATGGAATTGGTAGTCCCAACTGCCGACGAGCAGTTACAGGATCGCTACAGTGAATACGTCGCGAGCCTACCAGTTGCGGCTCCGAGCGCACCGATTGTGGCACAAACCGCAACAACCTACACGACACGAAACTACAGCTCTGCGCCTGTCAACAGCAGTAGCTACTACGTCGGTAACGGCATGTGGTGTACTGATTACGTGCATAGCCGCCGCCCAGACGTTGCAGTCTATGGCAACGCCGGGTACAACTGGATCGGATCAGCGCAAGCAGCTGGCAAAGCTACTGGCACCGCACCACAAGCTGGTGCAGTCGCAGTGACCAATGGTCACGTCGCATACGTTGAGTCTGTCAACAGCGATGGTAGCTATGTTGTCTCAGAGATGGGATGGAACTACAAGGCTGGGAATTATAACCAGCGGACGGTAAGTCCTGGGACTTTTGGACAGTTTATTTATTAGATTAGTTCTAGGTTCTGAGTTCTAAGTTCTTAGAACATAACGAAAAGCCGCGCAAGCGGCTTTTTGAATCCCTTCTTTTTCTTTCGCCAAAGAAGCAAATCTTATCTTCTCTTTGCGGAGAAGCAGACGCCTTCCTTTTGGCGCAAAAGGAAGCGAAAAACTTGGGGATGGCTTCACCTCCGCAGCGAACTTCGCGCTCGAAACTCTCGGCTGTCTGCGCGCGGAGCAGAGCTCGTGCTCGGAATACCGGGATATTTCTCCCACTCTGTTCTCTGGGAGGTTGCAGATGCCACGTCCCGCGGCCCCGAAAGTCAGGCTCGTGAGCATAGCTCACAGAGTGACATTTCCTTGCGAAGTGACGACGGTCACTTCTCACCCCAAACCCCTACTATTTTAAGCGGCTGAAGCCGCTATGTTTTGCGGCACAGCCGCATAATTGCTTGGGTCTTGGGAGCCACTTCACCCAAAAGGAGAGAGGGTGATTGTCGGAGTCATTCACGACAATGTACCCACTGTCCGTAGTTAAAGTAATTACAGTGGGGCGCTTGCGTTGTGTCGTGACCGACAAGGATGAGACAGGGTTCTTGGCGTTGGAGTGGCTATCCCAAGTCGTATTTGGTTCTTTGCTAGGGAACACAAGAACTGTTTTGCTACTTTTGGATAAAAGTAGGCGCTTTTTGCTTCTTTGGCGAAAGAAAAAGAAGGGATTTTGTAACTTTTTTCAAAAATATTATTCCCGCACCCACAACCACCAAAAACCTAATTTGGTAACTCTGGGTGCGAGGACACTTCACTTATTAGATAGTTTTTGGTTCTGAGGTCTTAGAAAATAAAGAAAGCCGCACAAGCGGCTTATTTGTGATTTGTAAGTATGTATGAGCATTTTTTTGGGCCCCTTCGCGAACGAAGGGGCCCGAGTCGGCCTTCTATGGAGAAAACCTAGCGAGTGACGGCTTGCTTATGGCCTACCGGAGCTACCCCGGAATCACCTATCTGAGGCGATCGCGAACCTGTCGCTATATTACGTGATGTTACCGACATCAATACGGCCAAAGGTCATTCTAGGGGCGACCGATGAGAATAGGAACGTCGTCAGGAATACGCAGGATGCGCCGAACGATTGCCTCGTCGGGCACCCTCAAGTATACCTCGTGCTCGATGGCACAATCGACACCGACCAACACAAGCCACCGAAGCGGTGCGCTCATGGAGAGGGTGACGTGACGGGTGTAGGCGTTGCGGGACATAATGCGCCCGCTTTCTCCAGCTGCCGTGTCGTGGTCTTTCCACGATCTGGCACCTAGGGCAGAGGAGCCTAGACTCCTCAAGCTGGGATCAAACCCACTCCTTTTGTTGAGGTGTATCGTACGGTTTCGTACGACATTAGAATTATAACATACTATTGCAAAATATCAATACGAAAAACGCCCACCGATACTTCGGGGGCTTTTTCGTCCTGATCTGGCGTGAGACTCCTCTCGCCGATGCAGCGAAGGGTGTTTCCTTCCTAGCAAACGCTCAGGAGTGTCCACGTACCGCCATCTGCGCGCAAGCAGAAATTCTGCTGACCGTCACTCATCGTGACCGTGCTCCAGATAGCCTCACCACGGCGACTCATGACGCGGATGCCACGATCAATAAATTGATACGTGCGTCCGCCCCACTCCATACGCTTTGGGATAGGCTGCATATCGCGGCCGAACCCAATTGCGGTGATAGAAACAGGACTGTTAATAGATTGGTTTTTGATAGAACTCATAGCATACTCTCCTACGATTTATTGTTGTTGTAAGTGGTGGAGTATGAACGACAAGACCATTTCGCTGCCCCACTTGCCTGGCGAGGAAATGTTGTCTGAAGTCGTGATTGGATAGTGCAGCCTTTTTGAAATGAGCCGAACTACATGCAAATTGTTGGTTTGGTCGTGGAAATGCCCCGATTGGCGCAAGTACAACCATAACCTATATCTAGTATAGCCTACGCATCAGTTGCACCGTCAACTCTAGTAATTTGCGGAGAATGTCGTGAAAAATATGAGTCGTTCGCTACCCCGAATAGTCACCGCCAGATATACCGAAGTATTGCTCGAGGGTTTGGATTTCTTTGACTTTCATATCTTTGGCGGCTGCGACACCGACGTAGCGCCAGTGCCAGCCCTCAGGGCTATAGCCTGTGATACTCGTGAGCCCGGGTGGATAGCGCTCGATAAATCCATAGTCAGCGGCGTATTGACGCAACCATGTATGAGCGGCACTGCCAGTGAAGCATTCCAGCGCGCATCCACCGACTTTGAGATCGGCTGCGAGGCCTGTTTGGTGTTCGCTGTAGCCAGGCCGAGCGCTGACTGTATCGGCGGCGGCTTGGCTGCCGTTTACTTGCACCCAGTTGCTGTAGGTGGCCTGCTGGTTGGCGTAGCTACGGTAGGCGCTCGATAGATCGAAGGGCACACCGGCTGCAGCAGCGGCTTGCATCATGGTGGTCATAGCAGAAGCAGCCTCTTGGCGGAGCAAAAAGCCATTGACAGAGGCAAGGTCAGTCGGGGCCCAGTCGAGTGGTGCAAAACAATGCTTCTTGTTGACGACAACAGTGATGAGCGCAGGACTCGTGACATCACAAGCCTTGGCAGAAGCAGGTGTGCCGCTCGGATTGGCGGTCGCAGTGACTTTTCGGGCGGCAGCTTCAGCTTCGGCAGCTGCTTTTGCGTCTGCTTCGGCTTTGCGAGCATCGTCGAGCTTTTTTTGGAGAGTGGCTTTGATTTGCCGGTCAATAGCCTGGAATTGTTTGGTTTGGTCTTCTTGGGCTGCTCGCGCCTCTGTGACTTGTTTCCAGTTGGCATATGCGATGAAGCATGCAGCGAGAGACGTGGCCGCCAGTATCGCCACAATACTCAGGAGATGACGACGCCAAAAAGCCGCTCGTTTGGCTGCTGGCTTGCCTGGTGAGCGACTGGCTTTGCGGCGTTTTTCGACAGATTTGCGCATCGTATATCTCATTATACAGAATTGCAGAAGCGATGTGTGCTAGCACGCAAAACACCTCAAGCAAATGCTTGAGGTGCTCGTGTATACTGCGAAAGTGTAGACTACTTCTCTACTTCGACGCCCATACTGCGGGCGCTACCTGCGATGATCTTGACTGCAGCGTCGAGATCGTTGGCGTTGAGCTGCTCCATCTTGGCGTTGGCGATTTCCTCGAGCTGTGCGCGAGTGATTTTGCCGACTTTCTCTGAGTGTGGCTTCCCGCTACCTTTTTTGATGCCGATGGCGGCGCGAATTGCGTCGTCAACTGGCTGGCCGAGGCTCTTCCAGGTGAAGGTGCGGTCTTCGTAGACCTGGATGTGCACGATGACATCCTTGCCCATGTCGCCCTTTGTGGCGTCGTTAAATGGATTGATGAAATCCATCATGTTCAGTCCCCACTGACCGAGGGTGCTACCGACAGGAGGACCTGCGGTCGCGCGACCAGCTGGGATGCGTAGTTTGAGATTACCGATGATTTTTTTGGCCATAAAAGCGTGTATTCCTTTTCGAGGTGCCCTGCCTCAGTGATTTATAGAGCATACTAAATATTGTTTGAAGCATATTTAGTGCGTAACAGTGGTCGATTATACACGAGAATCTGACGAAAAGCAAGTGATTAGCGAAAGAGATCGGCAATTGCCTGCGGTTCTGAGATTCCATTGGTGTCGTGCTGGACATCGAGGTAGCCACGCACGAGCGGGTCGGCGAGCGCATCGTCTAGCCGTCGGTAGGCCGCAAGCCGCTGTCGCACTTCTGTTTGAATACCTTCTCGTAGTCGCGCTGGTCCGTACTCTGCACGGCAAATAAGATCGGCAGTATCATCGTGAGGTAGCTGCAAATCGCGCAGCTGCGCCACTATCGTATCGATGAGCTTATGGGGTGGTTCGCTAAATAATTCAGGCAAATGCGTACCGATGCTGAGCGCGTCAATGCCCGCCCCCGTGTCGTTATTCTCGATGAATTCACGCAACAGTAGCTCGACATGTGCATAGATAGCCTCTTCACCAACGACTGTCTCGTGCGTCGAGTCAGGTTCGGCGGTATTCGTGTAACCGGCAGAGGCAAGTACATGGCAGTCGTCATAGACATCGTAAGTCACGATTGGTGTCGGTGGGAGCTCAAGAGAAGAAGCCTCCCGATCAAGCGAGATGTCGTCACTGCGAAAAGACTCATGCATATAATCTCATCATAACATAAATTTACATAAATAGCAATAGCAGCCAGCGATCCTGACTGCTAGGTATGTTGTACGTGGGAGAGCTAGACCTTCTTGACCTGGAGTGCGTCGAGCTCGACTGGTGTATCGCGGCCAAACATACTGACCATGACCTTGAGCTTGCCTTTGGCGGTGTCAATCTCGCTGACTGCACCATCAAAGCCCTTGAACGGCCCGTCGGTGATATTGACGACTTCGCCTGGCTGGAAATCGATTTGGTGCTTGGGGTCTTCGACGCCCATGCGCTTCTTGATTTTGGCGATTTCGCTATCACTGACTGGCGTTGGCTCGGTGCCACTGCCGACAAAGCCGGTAACGCCAGGTGTGTTGCGGACGATATACCAGGTCTCATCGGTGAGTTTCATCTCGACGAGCACGTAGCCCTGGAAAATCTTAGCTTCGACGACTTTGCGTTTGCCGTTTTTGATTTGAATTTGCTTCTCCTTGGGCACGAGTGCGTCAAAGATTTTGTCGGCCATGTCAACAGTCTCAGCGCGCTGGCGGATACTGTCGGCGACTTTTTCTTCGTAGCCGCTGTAGGTGTGAATCGCGTACCATTGTCTAGTGCTGTCGTAGCGGTTTTTGTGAGCCATAATCGTCTATTTCCCCATAATTAGCTTAAATAATTCACTGAATCCGGCATCGAGCAGCAGGATGATTACCACAAAAAAGAAGGTAAAGAGCAGTAGTGCACCGGTCATCTTCCAGGTGCTGCGCCTATCTGGCCAGCGGACTTGACGGAGTTCGTACCAGGCGCCCTTGAGATATCGCCAAAAGGGAGCAAAAGGATTCTTGGCACGAATACGGCGTCTGTTGCGAGGCGCGTCCTTGGCGGTGTCTGCTTCTTTTTTCACCGCAGTGACTGCAGTTGTTTTCGCTGTCTTTGTTGTCTTCGCTGCTTTTGGTGCTGGCTTGACTTGCTTAGCTTTTGGTTTTTTGGGCGCACTGCTGCTGTCGGTTGCAGTGATGCGCGTGACCTTGGTCTCGGATTTCTTGCTTGGTTTTGCCACGTCTCTCGTCTCCAGTGTTACTCCAATGAAAAAGTCTGCTTGTTGCAGACTGTCAATAGCAAGTGTAGCTGAGTCGGGGCTTGATGTCAAATGCTGTGTATCCACGGAGCCCCCATACGGTGAGGGCTCCGTGGATATATGTGTCAGTGGCAAGGGTCAGGCGCGTAGGGCGTCTTCGGCGACGAGTCGCTCGAGCTCCTCGCTCACCTTTGGCCAAAGGTCCTGAATGACCTTGGCGGTGGCGATAACTGATGCTGCCACGAGCGTGATTTGTGCGATGCGTTTCATCGTACGGTCCTTCCATTCTGAAAACTGACGATACATATCGTACCACGAGAAAAGAGCCTGCGCAAACTATCGACGCGGCAAGGTGAAGCTAAAGGTAGAGCCGTAATTGAGTCGCGACGTCAGCACAATGTCGGTATCAAGCTTTTTGGCGAGTTTGCGCGTCACATAGAGACCGAGGCCGGTGCCGCCGGTTTCGCGAGTACGATAGTCTTCGCTGCGCCAAAATTTGTCAAAAATATGCGCTTGGTCGGATTTGCTGATGCCGATTCCGGTGTCGCTTACGGAGAATATCAGCGAGGTCTTGTCTTTTTTGACTTGCAGGGTGACGCTGCCTTCTTTGGTGTATTTGATGGCGTTGGTGATGAAGTTTTGCAGGAGCTCTTTGAGGTAGAGCGGGCTGGCCTCGACAGAGCCAAGCTGTGTATCGAGACTGAGGTTGAGCTTCAGCTTTTTGGCCTCGGCTTCAGGTAGATGTTCGGTATAGAGGTCGTTAATCAAGGATGTGACGTCAATCATCTCGGCAGCATCTGCTACGCCGCGTTCGGCACGACTGAGTGTACTGAGGTCATTGACCATTTTGGCGAGAAACAACACCTGCTCGTGAGCGACGGTGACATTGCTTGCAAGTGTGTCGCGAGGTATGTCGTCGCGCTTCATCATAAATGCCACGTTGCTGAGTGTCCCCTCGGCGATGGTGATTGGCGTGCGGAGCTCGTGGCTGACCACACTGATAAACTCATCGCGTTCCTCCTCGAGAGACTTTTGTTTGGTGATATCACGCAGGATGACGACATAGCCATCAGCCTGGTGGCTGCTCGTGCTGTTGGCGCTACGAATCGGTGAATAGATGACGCTCAACCTGATTGTCTCATGAGAAATCGTCGCGCTCAGGTCATCGCGCGTGACGACGCTTTTTGCGCTTTTGAGCGCTTTTGATAGTTTGAATCGCTTGTTGCGATCGTCGATTATCGAGATGACGTCGTCGATTGATGTGCCGGCGAGCTCTGCATTGGTGTCGAGAAGCCCGATGCTGGCTGCGTTGTAGAGCTGGATTATACCTTGCTTGTCGGTCGCGAGGACGGCATCGGCAAAGTTGTTGATGAGTGTCAGCGCACGGTCTCGCTCGCGCTCACCGACTCCGCGCGCGTCGTCGAGCTCTTTGCGGTCGACCTGTTGAGCTTGGCTGATATGAACTGCGACAGTTCCTACGGCGAGCGTCGCCACCAGCGCGATGAGATTGGCGAGGAGGTATTGCTGGGTGCCGAGATTGATAAGCACGTCAGCGACAGCAGTAATAAATAGCGCTGCCATACTGAGACGGAGTCCTTTGTGAGAGAAAAATTCAAACGCTGCCAAAAATAAAATCGCCCAGGTACAAATAAATGGCATGGAGAACCCGGAGATAATCAAAATATAGGCCACAGCAAAGAAGTGGTAGGCCACCAGTCGAACGATTGACTCTCTGCGAGTGCGGGCCACAAAAGCTAGCTGGTAGGCGCCAAGTGCTATCCAGCCTAGACAGATAATGGCCGCTATCAGGGCATCGACTTGGCGCACTGGTGTGGTGATCTTGAGTACGATTAGGAGCGCATAGAGCGAGAGGAGCACAGGCAGCAAAAAGCCTGCGCTATGGATAATGCTTGCGGTGCGGTGGTGTGGGCTGATCAGTAGGTTGGCTGGGCGCATTGTGTATTATTATAGCCATGAGCAGAATAAATAGAAAGAGGAGAAAGGGATAGTTCTTGGTTCTGAGTTCTAGGTTCTGAGTTCTAAGACAATTGCGAATCACAAAAAGCCGCGCCAGCGGCTTTTTAAATCCTTTCTTTTCTCTTTTCGTAGAAAAGAAACAAAAGACACGCCTACTTTTTATTAAAAATAATAACTCCTCTTCTCTTTGCGGAGAAGCAGACGCCTTCCTTTTGGCGCAAAAGGAAGCGAAAAACTTGGGGATGGCTTCCCTCCGCCGAGAACTTCGCGCTCACTGGATCTTGGCAAGCTGCGGAACTCGCGCCGACAGGCGCCACTGTCGGGCTCAGACAGTCCTCGCTTGGCCATGACCAGCTCCCACTCTGTATCTCGGGTCAGTGCAGATATCCCCAAACCCCTACATTAGCTGTGCGGCTACGCCGCAATCCTTTCTCGCATGGCGAGAAGTAATTGCGATGCAATCGC